>SXXD01000204.1 GCA_005789685.1 Burkholderiales bacterium | reverse complement strand
TAGTCGACATAGCCGTTGGCGAATGGCACACCATTGGGTGCGTAAGCGCCGGTTCTGTAGACCAAAACTGGAAAAAATTGCTCTTTGGTTTGAGCAGTTGCGACGGTGCTAACCAGCGCACTGGAAAGTCCTGCAACGGCCACCGTAGCGGCCAGGACGAGTTGACGAAGCTTCATGGTTGTCTCCTGTTAAGTAAAGTGTGAAGCACTGAGGGAAAAATCAATGTGGGAATGGCCATAAGCGCAGCTTTTGCTTGGTCACCGACCACAGTTTAGCCAAGCCATGGGGTTCGACAATCAAGAACCACACAATCAAGGCACCAAAAATCATGAACTCTGCGTGAGAGATGGCGGCAGTAGAAATGACCACGCCCACCAAGCTGCCCGCCCAAGGTAAAAACTGATTGAGAAAAATGGGCAGCACCACAATGAAAGCCGCACCAAAAAAACTGCCCATGATGGAGCCCATGCCGCCAATGATCACCATGAACAACAATTGAAATGAGCGATCAATTGAAAACGCCGCTGGCTCCCAAGAGCCCAAATGTACGAAGCCCCACAAAGCACCGGCCACGCCCACGATGAAGGAGCTGACAGCAAAAGCGCTGAGCTTGGCATACATGGGACGAATGCCAATGACGGCTGCCGCCACATCCATGTCGCGTATGGCCATCCACTCGCGGCCAATGGCTGAACGCACCAAATTCTTAGCCAGCAGGGCAAAGACAATCAAGAACACCAAGCAGAACAAATACTTTTCGACGGGCGTCTCAATGGCCAGGCCCATGACGCTCAAGTTAGAGACCGCCACTGAGCCAGACGCCGTGTTGTTGGTGAACCAGCCCACGCGAAGAAAAGCCCAGTCACAAAAGAATTGTGCAGCCAAGGTGGCAACTGCCAAGTAGAGTCCTTTGACTCGCAAACTGGGAATGCCAAAAAAGATACCGACCAAGGTTGCAAAAAATCCACCGCTCAGAATCGCAACAATGAGGGGAATGCCATCAATTCGAATGTAGGCGTTGTAGGCCATATAAGCACCCACGGCCATGAATGCGCCCGAACCCAAAGAGATTTGGCCGCAATAACCCACCAGAATATTCACGCCCAAGGCAGCCAAGGACAAGATCAAGAAGGGAATCAAGATGGCTCTGAACATGTATTCGTCGACCAACATCGGCACGCCCACAAAGGCAAATGCAAGCAATGCCAAGATGGCCCATCGGTCTTGGGCAATGGCAAAAATTTGTTGGTCACTTCGGTAAGAAGTTTTGAATTGACCGTTTTCTCTGTAGAACATGTTGTACTTCCTTAAACGCGATCAATGATTTTTTCGCCAAACAAACCCTGTGGTCGAAACAGCAAAAAGACCAACGCAAGGACATACGCAAACCAAATTTCAATGCCGCCACCGACATAGGGGCCGAGAAACACTTCCGACAATTTTTCTCCCACACCAATGATCAAGCCGCCAATGATGGCGCCTGGCACCGATGTCAAGCCGCCCAAAATGATGACGGGCAAGGCTCTTAACGCAACCGTTGTCAAAGAAAACTGAACGCCCATTTTGGAGCCCCAAATGATGCCCGCCACCAGCGCTGTGATGCCGGCCACAAACCAAACAATGACCCAAATGCGATTCAATGGAATACCAATTGACTGAGCTGCCTGGTGATCGTCTGCAACGGCACGCAAGGCTCTGCCTGTGCTTGTTTTTTGGAAAAACAAGGACAGTGTGACCACCAACAAAGCCGCAATCAAAGCAGCGTAAACATCTTCCAGGTTCACCAAAATGCCACCGGGAAATACAGAATCTAAAAGGAACACAGGCTCTTTGGGCATGCCCACATCAATTTTGTAAATGTCGCTGCCAAAGATGGTCTGACCCAAGCCATCAATGAAATACGTAATGCCCAAGGTGGCCATCAACAAGGTGACCCCCTCTTGGTTGACCAAGTGACGCAATACATACCGCTCAATGAGCCAAGCCAATGCAAACATCAAGACTGCAGCCAAGGCAAAAGCGATGACGTTTGAAAGGATTTTGTTGTCAAGTCCCAATATTTGAGGAACCCACTCAGAGAAGCGCGCCATGGCCAATGCGGCAAATAGCACCATGGCACCTTGCGCAAAATTAAACACACCAGAAGCTTTGAAAATAAGCACAAAGCCAAGCGCCACCAACGAATAAAGCATGCCGGCCATCAGGCCGCCTAAAAGAGCTTCTAAGAAAAATGCCATGTTGTGAGCTCCTTAATGACTGGTGCCCAAATAGGCACTGATCACTTCTTCGTTGTTGCGGACTTCTTCGGGGGTTCCGTCGCCAATTTTTTTGCCATAGTCCAAAACCACCACACGGTCTGAGATGTCCATCACGACACTCATGTCATGCTCAATCAGCACAATGGTGGTACCAAACTCGTCGTTGACATCCAAGATGAAACGACTCATGTCTTGCTTTTCTTCCATGTTCATGCCGGCCATAGGTTCGTCCAGCAAAAGAACTTGCGGCTCCATGGCCAAGGCACGACCCAAGTCGACACGCTTTTGCAAACCATACGGCAATTGACCTACAGGTGTTTTGCGATGCGCTTGAATTTCAAGGAAGTCGATGATGTGCTCGACAAAGTCGCGGTGCTCTTCTTCTTCGCGTTGGGCTGGGCCAATGCGCAATGCTTGCATGAATAAATTGCTTTTAATTCTCAAATTCCTGCCGGTCATGATGTTGTCAATCACGCTCATGCCTTTGAACAAAGCCAAGTTTTGGAAGGTTCGGGCAATGCCCATTTCTGCCACTTGCCGGCTGTTCATGTGGCTGAAAGTTTGGCCGCGAAAAGAGATACTGCCTTCTTGAGGTTCGTAGACGCCATTGATACAGTTCAACATGGAACTTTTGCCAGCGCCGTTGGGCCCGATGATGGCCCTGACCTCATGCTCGCGAACGTTGAATGAGATGTCTGTCAGCGCTTTCACACCGCCGAATCTGAGACTGATGTTGTTCACATCCAGAATCACGTCACCAATTTTTTTTGTCATAGTGTTCTCTGCTTCAGCCTCATCAGACTTCAAGCTGCAGCCTTTACGGGTACAAATGTTTGGGCATCTGAAATATTGAGGGTGGCACTGACACTGCCTGAGCGGCCATCTTCAAACTTCACAACGGTCTCAATGAACTGGGTGGTCAAACCGCCATAAAGCGCATCGACCAAGGGCAGGTATTTCTCGGCAATGAAACCGCGGCGAACTTTGTTGGTGCGTGTGAGTTCGCCGTCATCGGCATCCAATTCTTTGTGCAGCACCAAGAAGCGGCTCACTTGGCTACCTGCCAACAATTCGTCTTCAGCCAGGTCGGCGTTAACTTGCTCAACGCACTCTCTGATGAGTTGATAGACTTCCGGCTTTTGCGCCAGGTCGGTGTAACCGGCGTAAGGCAAATTGCGACGCTCGGCCCAGTTGCCCACCGCATCAAAATCGATGTTGATCATGACGCAAACTTTTTCGCGTTGGTCACCATAGGCCACCACTTCTTTGATGTGCGGGAAGAATTTGAGTTTGTTTTCGACATACTTGGGTGCAAACATGGCACCGTCGTTGTTACCGCCTTTGATGCGGCCCACGTCTTTCACACGGTCAATGATTTTTAAGTGGCCATGGCTGTCTAAAAAGCCTGCATCGCTGGTGTGGTACCAGCCATCTGCCGTCAAAACTTCGGCCGTCGCTTCTGGGTTTTTGTAATAGCCTTTGAGCAAACCTGGCGACCTCACCAAAATTTCGCCGTTGTCGGCCACTTTGATTTCAACACCACGGCAAGGTATGCCCACGGTGTCAGCGCGTGCTTGGTTGTCGGGCTGCAAGCACACAAACACAGCCGTTTCGGTCGAACCATAAAGCTGCTTCAAGTTGACGCCGATGGAACGAAAGAAGGTGAACAAATCGGGGCCAATGGCTTCACCCGCGGTGTAGGCCACACGCACACGGCTAAAGCCAAGGCTGTTGCGCAGCGGGCCGTAAACCATCAGATTGCCCAAGCCATACATCAGGTTGTTGAGCAAGCCAATCGATTCGCCCTCCATGCGCTTAGGGCCAACTTTCACGGCCAAGTCCATGAAGTATTTGTAGATATTGCGCTTGATGGCGCTGGCATCTTCCATGCGAATGCTCACACTGGTGAGCATGCCTTCAAACACCCTAGGAGGCGCAAAGTAGTAAGTGGGGCCAATCTCTTTCAAGTCGATCATGACAGTGGCCGCAGACTCAGGACAGTTGACCACGTAGCCAGCCACCAACCACTGTGCGTAGCTGAAAATATTTTGACCAATCCAGGCGGGTGGCAAATAAGCCAGCACATCTTCGTTGGACGTGAGGTGATCAAATTCGGCGCCAGCTTGCGCGCGGTCAATCAAGGTGCCGTGCGTGTGCACAACACCTTTGGGATTGCCCGTGGTGCCGGATGTGAAGAACATGGCGGCCACATCGTCTTTGGTGCCGACTTCAACATGTTCTTTGTAAAAGTGGGGATGCTGCTTGGCAAAGGCTTCGCCCGCTGCCAACAATTCGTCCACCGAACCGAGTCCGGGCTCGTCGTATTTACGCAGGCCCCTGGGGTCGTCGTAATAAATGTGCGTGAGTGCGGTGTAGGTTTCACGCACCTCCAACATCTTGTCCACTTGTTCTTGATCTTCCACCACACACAAACGCACCTCGGCATTGGTCATGGGAAAGACACACTCAGACGCCGCTGCGTCTTGGTACAAAGGAATGGGTATGGCGCCCAGCGATTGCGCAGCCAACATGGTGGCGTAAAGGCGAGGACGGTTAGAGCCCACCACAACCATGTGCTCACCGCGCTTTAAGCCAGCCTGATGAAGGCCGCAAGCCATGTGCGTCACCATGGTGGCCATGTCTTGCCAACTGATGGTTTGCCAGATGCCATATTCTTTCTCACGCATGGCCGGCGCGGTGGGCCGTTGCTTGGCATGCATCAATAGCAATTGAGGAAAGGTCGTCTGCATACGGGTCCTGGTTAATCTCCGTCTTTTCCCATTGGAATAGACTTGTTTAATTCTTAGATTGGATGCTAGACTGTGATTTGACGTCAAGTTGTCATTTAGACGACAATTGCCAGATCGCCTCCCTAGGATTTTCCCTAGTATTTTCAACGTCTTACAGTAAGTTGACATGACATCTGATCTGCATCAAAGAAGACGCCCGCCCACAGACGAGGAATTGAGCAACATTCCTTGGCTGACTTTGCTGTTACCCAAGGAGCTAGAACGCGCCGTCAATGCCCTGCGAGTCGGTGATGCAGAAAAAGGTGACTTTGTGTGCCGAGTTGGGCGCCCTGTCACTTACTGGTTTGGCAACGTGTCGGGCCTTCTTAAAATGAGCACCGACAACATCGACGGTCAAACCATGACCTTCACGGGTGTGCCGCCAGGCGGTTGGTTTGGCGAAGGCACGGCTTTGAAACGCGAGGCTTACCGCTACAACATACAGGCCCTGAGGGCCAGCGTGGTGGCGGGCTTGCCCCTTGACACCTTTCATTGGTTGATTGACAACTCGCTGGGCTTTAACCGCTTTGTGATGAACCAGTTGAATGAGCGCTTGGCTCAATTCATTGCGGCCAGGGAGTTTGACCGATTGAGCAATCCTGATTTGCGAGTTGCCCGCAATTTGGCGGCACTCTTCAATCCGGTTCTGTTTCCAGGTGTGGGCGATTTGCTGCGGATTACCCAACAAGAACTTGCTTATTTGGTGGGGCTTTCCAGGCAGCGTGTGAATGAAGCCATGATTCACCTGCAGGAAGAGGAGCTCATACGGGTTGAATATGGCGGCGTTCGAATTTTGAATTTGCATGGCCTTCGAACCCGCATGATTGACCGCAGAAACAGGGACAATCCGTCCAAAGAAAACGCTCTATGAATCAGCCTCCTCCAAAGCCAGTCTTTGCTCGCGCACCACGACCAGCCAACGCGGTCTCAAGCGCACACCCCAGTGCCTCTGGCGCTACCACCGTCCGCTTGAACAAGCGCATGGCCGAGCTAGGACTTTGCTCACGCCGTGAAGCTGATGCATGGATTGAGCAGGGGTGGGTGAGG
>SXXD01000203.1 GCA_005789685.1 Burkholderiales bacterium | reverse complement strand
GAGGAGAGTTCCGTCAGTCACCATGGTCGACAAAGCATCGATGATTGAGCTGCGGGTATCACGTGCATAGTCAACACTGACCAAAGGACGTGTTTCGTAACCCAGAATGCCGAGCAATGGTCCATTTGCAGCTTTTTCAAAGAGTGCGTTAACTTCCTCTGCTGTGGTCGAACGTTGAAGTTCAAAGACGCAATCGGTCAAAGATGCATTCAGGACTGGCGCCCTCACCGCATGGCCATTCAGTTTGCCTTTGAGTTCAGGGTAGATCAGTGCAATTGCTGTGGCACTGCCCGTCGATGTTGGCGCCAAGCTCACCATAGCGCTGCGTGCGCGGCGCAAATCTTTGTGCGGCGCATCGACAACCAAGTTAGTGTTGGTTGGGTCGTGAATGGTTGTGATCTGACCGTGCTTGATGCCCAAGTTTTCATGAATCACTTTGACAACAGGCGCCAAGCAATTGGTTGTGCAAGAAGCTGCTGTCACGATGTAATCTTTGGCAGGGTTGTACAACTCGTGGTTGATACCGACCACAATATTGAGTACGCCGCCAACCTTCACGGGTGCTGCAACAATGACGCGCTTTGCACCGCGATCTAGGTGGCCTTGAATGGTTTCAGGTGTGAGAAATTTCCCTGTGCATTCGAGCACAAGCTCTACGCCCAATTCACCCCATGGAATTTCGGCAGAAGTGCCGAAAGAGGTGTAACGAATCCGTTTGTCTTTAATCAGAATGGCCTCATCACCATCTGGGCGAATGTCTGCTTTCCATTTGCCTTGAACGGAATCGAAGGCCAGCAGGTGCGCCGTTGCGGCAACGCCGCCTTTGAGTTCATTGACATGAACAACATCAAGTCGGTTCAATCCTCGGGGGTCATCTTCAGGGCGCTCTGCTGCGCCCATTGCCGCTCTCAAAGCTAAACGACCGATTCGACCCATGCCATTGATGCCGACTTTCATGCTAAACCCTTTCATAATAGATGAATAAATGTTGAATTGTAGAAATTAAATATGACAAGTTGATGACTAGGCGTTGGAGTATTGATTTCAAAATGCACCAAATTGCTTAATAAAAAGAACTCATACAATTGAAAAAACCACTTGTGTGTAGATTGTTATTAGCCTGCTAATCGCAAACAAAGAGGTTTTCAAGTAACCAATTTTTCATAAAAATGACTTAATTGCCTGATACCTTAATGATTTTTAGGTAACAGGAAATTGTCATGAAAAAAATCATCCAAGTGGGTGTCACTACTCTTTTAGGTTTAGCAACCATGGGGCCATTGTCTGCAATGGATGCGCGTTTCAAAGACGCAAACAACGACATGGTGGCTGACGCCCCAACAGACCCAAAACAATGGATTGACCCTTCTACTTTGGTTTTTGCTTACACGCCTGTTGAAGACCCCGCCGTCTACGCACCAGTTTGGGCGCCCTTTTTAGACCACTTGTCAAAAGTAACTGGCAAGAAGGTTCAATTCTTTCCAGTGCAAAGCAACGCTGCACAATTAGAGGCGATGCGTGCTGGCAGATTGCACGTTTCAGGTTTTAACACTGGCTCAAATCCCATTGCTGTCAATTGCTCTGGCTTTGTGCCCTTTGCAATGATGGCCTCTAAAGACAATCGCTTTGGCTACGAAATGGAGTTCATCACATACCCTGGCAGTGGTATCGAGAAAATTGAAGACATCAAAGGCAAGCGCATGGCCTTCACGGCAGAAACATCCAATTCTGGCTACAAAGCACCATCCGCTTTGATGAGGCAGCAGTTCAAAATGGAAGCCGGTAAAGACTTCACACCCGTTTTCAGCGGCAAGCACGATAACTCTGTTTTGGGTGTAGCTAACAAAGACTATCCTGCTGCAGCCATTGCCAACTCGGTCAAACTGCGCATGGAAGCTCGAGGTGTTGTCAAGCCCGAGCAGACCAAGGTCATTTACAAATCGCAGTCCTTCCCCACCACCGGTTACGGCCATGTGTACAACCTCAAACCCGAATTGGCTGAAAAAATCAAACAAGCATTCTTTACCTTTAAGTGGGAAGGTACAACCATGGCCGCTGAGTTCAACAAGGCTGAGCCACCTCAGGAAAAATTCATGCCCATCACTTACAAGCAACATTGGGCTGTTGTGCGTGAAATTGACCAAGCCATGAACGTCAGTTACGCCTGCAAATAAGCACTCCGTATGCTTGAACTGCATCAGTTAGAAAAACGTTACCCCACAGGCGATCTCGCTTTACAATGCGTAAGCCTGAAGGTGGGCTCTGGTGAGGTGCTTGGCTTAATTGGACCTTCGGGCGCAGGCAAGTCCACGCTTATTCGTTGCGTCAATCGTCTGGTGCAGCCTAGTGCAGGGCGCATCGTGTTAGAAGGACAAGATCTAGGTCAGCTTGATTCATCTGAGTTGCGCTTGGCCAGACGTCATATTGGAATGATTTTCCAAGAATATGCATTGGTTGAGCGCCTGACTGTCATGGAAAACCTGCTGTCGGGCAGACTTGGTTACACAGGATTTTGGGCAAGCTGGTTCAGAAAATTCGACGGTCAAGACATTGACCAAGCTTTCGCTTTGTTAGACCGTGTGGGTTTAGGTGGTATGGAAAACAAGCGTGCCGATGCATTGTCTGGCGGTCAGCGTCAGCGTGTAGGTATTGCGCGGGCGCTGATGCAAAGTCCTAAATTGCTATTGGTAGACGAGCCTACTGCCAGCCTTGATCCAAAAACTTCGCGCCAAGTCATGCGTTTAATTTTGGAACTTTGTGAAGAACGAGGACTGGCTGCAATTGTTAACATTCACGACGTGGTGCTTGCTACAGAATTTTTGCCACGCATTGTAGGCCTGCGTGCTGGCTGTGTGGTGTTTGATGGGTCAGCCAAAGAGGTCAATCGCGATGTACTGACCAGCATTTATGGCGATGAAGATTGGACCACCATCACACAACGCATGCACGCCAACGAGGTTCCCAATAGCCACTTTAAAAGCTTAGACTTAGCCTCAACTGCGGTATGAGCGACTCAAGCGCTCAAGTTGGCCAACGCCCTTTTCGTTCTTGGGCACCACAACCATTCATTGCCAATGTATGGACTCGCTGGGCACTTTATGCAGGCGCTTTGCTTTACATGGTTTTGGCCATTGGTTCTGTCGAAGTAAACTGGGCAAGGATGGTGCTTGGCTTGGATCGAGGCTGGGCATTTGTACAAGGCTTTCTTTTTCCTGATTTCTCAAGCCGTTGGGGCGATATCAAGTTAGGATTTCAGGAAAGCTTGACCATGACTGTCACGTCGACTGCGCTGGGCGTTTTGTTGTCCATTCCCGTGGCGGTGGGCGCTTCGCGCAATTTAGCCCCCGTGTGGATCTACCTTCTGTGCAGAGGCTTCATTGCCTTGTCTCGCACTCTCAATGAAATTATTGTGGCCATTTTTTTAGTGGCTATGTTTGGATTTGGCCCTTTCGCTGGATTCTTAACTTTGACATTTGCCACTGTTGGCTTTATGGCCAAACTGATGGCAGAAGACATTGAAGAAATTCAAAGTTCGCAACTTGAAGCATTGCGATCTACTGGCGCTGGCTACATGCAAGTGCTTGACTTTGCTGTTTTATCGCAAGTCATGCCTCGTTTGTTAGGCTTGTCTTTGTACAGGTTAGACATTAATTTTCGCGAATCTGCCGTCATAGGTATTGTGGGCGCAGGTGGCATTGGCGCGACCCTAAACACTGCCATGGACAGGTATGAATTCGATTCCGCTGCAGCAATTTTGTGGGTCATTATTGCGGTTGTGATGCTGGCCGAATATGTCTCTGGCAAACTCAGAAAGTTGATTCAATGAATGTCTCCAAGCCAACTCGTATTTGGCGCAAGCGCTCGTCAAAAGTTGACTTGGCTTTGTTTATGCTATGGGTTTTCCTTTTGGCTTTTGTGACTTGGACCTTTCAGGTCATGACTCAAGACACCATCTGGTCATTTGTGACAGATGCACCCGCGCAGTTTCGAGATATTGGCTCGCGCATGATGCCACCAGCCTGGGCCTCAGTGCACGAGTTGTGGTGGCCCATGTGGGAAACTTTGAACATTGCTACCTTGGGCACCTTATTGGGCTTGGTCATGGCAATACCCATTGCTTTTTTAGCCGCCCACAATACTTCGCCTAGTGTTAGTTTTGTCAGACCTGTGGCCCTTTTTATCATTGTGGCTTCACGCTCCATCAACTCATTAATTTGGGCCCTGTTGTTAGTGGCTATTTTAGGGCCCGGTGTTCTGGCCGGAATTCTGGCCATAGCTTTGCGTTCGATAGGCTTTATTGGCAAATTACTTTACGAAGCCATTGAAGAAATTGACATCGACCAGGTTGAAGCCATTGAAGCTACCGGCGCGTCTAGGGCTCAAACAATGGCTTGGGGTGTGGTGCCGCAAGTAGCGCCCAGTTTGGCAGGCATTAGTGTGTTTCGCTGGGACATCAACATACGCGAATCGACCGTGCTTGGATTGGTGGGTGCGGGAGGTATAGGCGTTAAGTTAGAAGGTGCACTGGCCACTTTGGCTTGGCCCAAAGTAACCATGCTGCTTATTTTAATTTTAGTGACCGTGGTTTTCAGTGAGTGGATCACGGCCAAAGTCAGACAGAAACTGATCTGAAATCGATGATTTAAGAAAATGACAATTCGTCAGGCAACTTAGACAAGCGATTCCTCATCACTATCTCTCTAGAAATTGATTCCAAGTCATAGCGGTATATGCGATAGTAAATTTCTTAAATCACTCTAGCCAGAAGATTAACAACAGCCTACGAACTACAAACTGATTACACGACATATGACACGGTTTTCAATTCCCGTGCTGCTCAATATGCCCAGTTCTGTGTCCGCGGATATCGCCAAACTTTAGTCACAACAGGTTCGAGACCCGCGCCTGGCTTCAAATTTCCGCTAGCCAAATGACAGCAACAAGTGCAAAATCTACGAAATTACTGGGCAAACTGTAATTTACAGTTTTCAGTCAATTACACGAAATATTACACGTCGGCTATTTTTGCCTGTAAGGCGTTGATTTATATAGAATTTTGACGAGCCTGGATTTCTGTTAAT
>SXXD01000202.1 GCA_005789685.1 Burkholderiales bacterium | reverse complement strand
CGGTCAGATGAACGAGCCACCAGGCAACCGTTTGCGCGTGGCCCTCACAGGCTTGACCATTGCCGAATCTTTCCGTGACGAAGGCAAAGACGTGTTGTTCTTCGTGGACAACATCTACCGCTTCACATTGGCCGGTACCGAAGTGTCCGCCTTGTTGGGTCGTATGCCATCAGCAGTGGGTTAAAAGCCAACACTGGCCGAAGAAAAGGGCCCGTTGCAAGAGCGTATTACCTCGACCAAAGTTGGCTCTATCACTTCCATCCAAGCCGTTTACGTGCCTGCCGATGACTTGAACGACCCATCACCTGCTACAACGTTTGCTCACTTAGACTCCACCGTGGTGTTGTCTCGTGACATCGCCTCTTTGGGCATCTACCCCGCGGTTGATCCTTTGGACTCTACAAGCCGTCAGCTCGATCCTTTGGTCGTGGGTGTTGATCACTACGAAACAGCACGCGCTGTGCAAGGCACATTGCAGCGTTATCGCGAACTGCGCGACATCATTGCCATTATGGGTATGGACGACTTGGCGCCGGAAGACAAGTTGTCTGTGGCCCGTGCCCGTAAGATTCAGCGTTTCTTGTCGCAGCCTTTCCACGTGGCTGAAGTCTTCACAGGCTCACCTGGCAAGTACGTCACATTGGCCGAAACCATTCGGGGTTTCAAGATGATTGTGGCTGGCGAGTGCGATCACTTACCAGAGCAAGCCTTTTACATGGTCGGTAGCATTGATGAAGCCTTCGAAAAGGCCAAGAAAATGGCGTAAGCCATTTTTGTAAACTCTTTTCAAGGAACTAACTATGAACACCATCCGCGTTGATGTGGTCAGTGCCGAAGAGTCCATCTTCTCAGGTGAAGCCCGGTTTGTGGCCTTGCCTGGTGAAGCTGGCGAGTTGGGCATTTACCCCCGCCACACACCACTCATTTCACGCATCAAGTCTGGCTCTGTTCGCATCGAAAAAACCGACGGTACCGAAGAGTTTGTCTTCGTGGCTGGTGGTATTTTGGAAGTGCAGCCCGACCACGTGACCGTGTTGTCAGACACTGCCATTCGCGGTAAAGACTTGGACGAAGAAAAAGCCAATGCCGCTAAAGCAGCAGCAGAAGACGCCCTTCGCAATGCCAAGACTGAAATCGACATGGCACGTGCGCAAAGTGAGTTGGCTGTGTTTGCAGCGCAACTGGCAGCCTTGCGCAAGTTCCGCACTAAAAAATAAAATGTGGGCGTTGCAAACGCTGACAAGTTTTCTGAAACCCGGCGCACGCCGGGTTTTTTGTTTCTAAGGACACCATGCGCAAAGCCAAACTTCAAGCCGCCACATTGGGTGGCAACCCTGACGATATCGAGGCCGCGTTTTACGACGCACTAAGGCAAGGCGACATTGAGCGCCTCATGGCGTGTTGGGCCGATGAAGAAGAAATTGTGTGTGTTCACCCGGGTGGCCCACGCTTAATTGGCTCTGGTGCCATACGTGCCACCTTTGAGGCCATGTTTGCCAACGGCACCGTGCAAGCGCACCCTACAAATGTTCACAAGGTCGATTCATTGGCCAGCGCCATGCATCATTTGGTGGAGCGTGTTGAAGTATTAGGCTCTGACGGCCCGCAAACGGCCTATGTGCTCACCACCAATGTGTATCACAAGACGCCGCAAGGCTGGCGCATGGTGGCGCACCACGCCAGTCCGGGCACACCTAACGCGCCTGCCGAAGTTTCCTCAAGCCCATCGGTACTTCATTGAAAGATTACGCAGCACCTTCATGGTTGCCCGGCGGCCATTTTCAAACCATTTGGTCTGCAAGGTGGTCACGCAGGCTTGAGACAACTGCGCCCTGTTGGCGGCGCGAGCGTTGGAGCACACCAGACGATGACTTTGTGGATGTCGACTTTTGCGAAGCCAAGCCTTCTCAGATTTCAAAACCCTTGTTGGTGCTATTTCATGGTTTGGAGGGCTCTTCTGCGAGTCACTATTCGCAAGCCTTTGCCGATTGGGGTTTGCAAAACGGGTGCGACATTGCCGTCCCGCACTTCAGAGGTTGCAGTGGTACTTTGAACTTGGCGCCACGTGCGTATCACTCAGGCGACCATGAAGAGATAGACCATTTGCTGCGCAAATTCAAGCGCGTGGTCGATGCACAAAGTCGGCCCGGTCTATTGGCAGCGGGTGTGTCCTTGGGAGGCAATGCATTGATGCGCTGGGCTGGTGAGCACGGCCAGTCAGCGCAAAAAGTTGTCAATGCAGTGGCTTCAATTTGTTCACCTTTAGACCTGACTGCCAGCGGCCACGCCATCGGTCAAGGTTTTAACCGGCAGGTTTACTCACGCATGTTTTTGCGCAGCATGAAGCCCAAAGCCATGGCCAAACTCAAGCAGTTTCCTGGCCTGTTTGACGCCAAAAAACTCATGGCGGCCCAAGACCTCTATGAGTTTGACGATGTGTTCACAGCGCCCTTGCATGGTTTTAAAAGCACCGATGACTATTGGCTGCGTGCTTCGGCGCTGCAGCACATGGGACGCATTGCATTGCCAGCCTTGGCTTTGAATGCCAAGAATGACCCCTTCATTCCTTATGACAGTTTGCCAACTTTGGAAAAAGTCAGTGCTCACGTCACACTCTGGCAACCAGACGATGGTGGCCATGTTGGCTTTGCAAGTGGTTCATGGCCAGGGCATTTGAAAGCCATGCCAAAGGCTGTGGGCAAATGGTTGTTACAGCACATCCACTAAGATCAAAACCATGGACGATATTGTCAAACAAGCCATGGCCAAGTGGCCCAATGTGCCCAACTGTTATGGTTGGCTGGGCTTGGATGAACGCGGACATTGGTACCTCAGAGATGACCCCGCGCAGGCTTTTGGCAGCTTTCAAAGCGGTGCGCCTGGCGCCAAAGGATCCTTGCTGCACCATGAAAAATTGATTGAATTCATTCACCGCAACTACGCGCCAGATTTAACGGGTGCCTGGTTTTTTCAAAATGGGCCGCAGCGTGTTTATGTGGAGCTAGCTGCAACCCCCTTTGTTTGGCGACTGTCCTCGGACTTCAAATTAACAGCGCAAACGGGCGCAGAAACTCAAGCAGAAATTTGTTACACCGATGAAGCAGGGCGGGTGTATTTTCAAACGGCCATGGGTTTTGGCTTACTCCACACCTTGGATGTGGCCAAAGCGGCAGAGGGTTTGGAACTTGGCTTGTGGCCCCTAGAGTCCATGAAGGCGGCCGACATGCCCAATCAATTTGGCTACACCCTCAGTCCCGCGGGTGCCAATAAAAAACCGCGCTGATTTGCATCGAGCGGTTTGAAAAGCAGCCCCCCATTCTAGGGAGTGTGCTGTGTAAGTTACTTTTTCTCAGCAGGCGCTTCTGGCTCTTTGAACTTGCCGCCCGCAGAGTTGGTTAAATAAGCAACAGCACGGCCAATTTCAAGGTCGCTGTAATCGCCACCACCTTGTGCGCCCATGGCGTTTTTGCCTTTGAGGGCAGAATTAAGCAAGGCGTCATAACCCGTTTTGATGCGAGGTGCCCATGCACCTGTATCTGCAAACTTAGGAGCACCAGCGAGACCAGCGTCGTGGCAAGCAGCACATTGCGCTTTGTAAACTTCTTGGCCAGCCTTCATGGGACGGTTGGCATCGCGAATTTCAACGGTGCCTACTTTTTGAATGCGCTCTGCTACAGAACGTTCGGTGTCACCGCCAGGGGCCGTTTTGTTGGCCGAGGTAACGTAGTACACCAAGCCAATGATGATGAAAACGGGAATGACAAAAGAGGCAAAACTCAACATCAACATTTGCTTCGGCGTTTTGACCGGGCCAGTGTGGTCTTCGTGGGCTTGATCTTGGCTGTTGTCGCTCATAGCGTCCTCAATGAATCTCTAGTGAACTGTGGTGTCCGGTTGATCGGAATTAGCCTTTGATTATAACCTCCGAGAGATTTGGGTTGGCCATTGAAACCCCTGAAATAAGGGGCGCATGCCATAATCGGCAACCACTCTCAGCAATGAATCAGGCGCGGCTGTAGCTCAGTGGATAGAGTATTGGCCTCCGAAGCCAAGGGTCGTGGGTTCGATCCCCGCCAGCCGCACCACATGTTCAACGATTTTTAATGCCACCCACCACGCCTTCACTTGGCGCAAGTTGTATGTCTTCCTTGCGTCTTTTGACACCGACGGGCGTTGAAGCCAAACCTTTTTGAGAAGCTTCAATGTCCAGTACGCTGGGGTAGTCACCCACTAACCAATAATCAAAAATGCGCCTGGCAATGGGCGCGGCTTGAGCGGCACCAAAGCCTGCGTTTTCGACCACGATGGCCAGCGCAATTTGGGGGTTTTCTGCGGGCGCAAACGCGATGTACAAAGCATGATCGCGTTGATGTTCGTCCAACTTGCTGGCGTTGTATTTTTCTTTTTGCCCAATGGTTACGGCTTGCGCTGTGCCAGTTTTACCGGCGCTTTGATAAGGTGTGCCAGCAAACACACGAGCAGCGGTGCCCACTTTGGCCACACCGATCATTCCTTGATGAACCACTGCCACGTTCTCTGTCTTGAAGCCTAAATTGATTGGCTCTTCACCGGCCACAACTCGGTCTACGCGTTGAATGGGATCTTGCGTGGCCATGACCAAACGAGGTTTGCGATAAATGCCACCATTGGCCAATGTGCTGGTGGCGCTAGCCAGTTGTAGCATTGTGAACGCGTTGTAGCCTTGTCCAATGCCCAGTGAAATAGTTTCACCGCCATACCAACGTTGTTGCTCTGGCTTTTTATAAGTTTTCTTTTTCCAATCTGTACTGGGCAAGGTGCCGCGCAGCTCACCGGGTAAATCGACACCTGTGAGTTGGCCAAATCCAAGTGGTTTCATAAAGTCATGAATGGTGTCGACGCCCATGGTGTTGGCCAGCGAGTAGTAGTAAACATTGCTGGAAAGCACGATGGACTTGACCATGTCGACAGGCCCTAAGCCTGCATCGCCGTGGCTTCTAAAAGTGTGCCCACCATAAGTCCAAGAGCCTGCGTCATTGACAATTTCGCTGGCGCTGCGTTTGCCAGTTTCAAGTGCTGCCATGGCCATGAAAGGTTTGTAGGTTGAGCCAGGTGGGTAGGTGCCTCGCATGGCGCGATTTAACAATGGCTTGTCAATGGACTCACTTAAGAGTTTCCAGCTTTCGCTGTCGATGCCATCGACAAATAAATTGGGATCAAACGTGGGCTTGCTGACGAAGGCCAAGATTTCGCCTGTGCGGGGGTCGAGTGCAACCAACGCACCTCGCCGCTCGCCGTAAAGATCTTCAATCATGTTTTGTAGTTTGATGTCGATTGACAACACGACGTTTTGACCCGGCGTAGCAGGACGACTGGCCAGTCGTCTAACGGCACGACCGGCAGCAGATTTTTCGACTTCCTGAACGCCTGTAATGCCGTGAAGCTCACGCTCATAGCGTTGCTCGACGCCAAGCTTGCCAATGTATTGTGTGCCGCGGTAATTGGCCTCGTCTTCACTCTCTTCAATCTCTTCCTTTTCTTTTTGATTGATGCGCCCAATGTAGCCCACCACATGGCTGGCTAAATGGCCAAAGGGGTAATTTCGAAACAACCGGGCTTTGATTTCAACGCCTGGAAATTTAAATTTGTGCGCCGTAAATATGGCCACTTCTTCTTCTGTCAGTCGCGAACGAATAGGCAGTGAGTCAAAATTTTTAGACTCTTCGTTCATACGCTTGAAACGCCTTTTGTCGCGAAACGAAATTTCCATGATTTTCGACAAGCTGTCGATGGTGGCGTCCAAGTCTTTGACGCGCGCAGGCGTAATTTCTAGGGTGTAAGCTGAATAGTTATTGGCCAACACCACACCATTGCGATCGAGGATGGTGCCTCGGTTGGGCACTGTAGGAATCACAGCAGTTCGGTTATTTTCAGCTTGCTCTAGCAAATCTTCATGCCGAATGACTTGAAGGTAAAACAAACGAATACCCAAGAGTGCAAAGCACATCAAGACCACGCCTTGCAAAATCACCACACGGGTTTGAAATTTGAATATTTCAAACTCGGTGTTGCGCAACTCGCTCAACGAGGGCAGGTGAAAGGCCATGCTTTAGATCGGCCGATTGGCGTCGGGGTCGTGTGCTCTTCGTTGCGGCGCAAGCAAAATTAAATTGGCCACAGGCCACAACAAAGTTTCGATGAAGGGGGACAGCAACATGGTCCAACCTGGAAAATCATCTCCCGTGCTTAAACGAATGAGCAGGCTAATGGCCTCTACCAAAATGAAGAATGGCAAGATTTGAAGCATCTGCTCTTTGATGGGAAACCAAAGCAGGCGGCGGTGCATGCTGAGCGCAAAGTAACTGAGCACAACATATGACATAGCATGCTGGCCGAACAGGGATGAGTGCTGAACATCCATCCACAAACCGAGCATGAATGCAGTGGCCATGCCGACTCGTCGTGGCTGGTGGATGCCCCAAAAGAAAATGCAGACAGCCAAAATATCAGGAATCCAAAGGGCTTGAGACAAGCCAAGCAGCATGCTGAAAAGCAAGGACAATAAAAGGCTGAGGGCGATAAACCAAGGGCTAACGGGTAACAACAAGGCCTCGCGGCGACTCATGATCATGGCGTTTTGCCTTTGTTGAGTGCTGAAGCCGCAGAGGGCTGCAAAACCAAGACATGGCGACCTTTGAGTTCTGCCAAGGGAATTGCATGAATTCTGGCAAAAGAAATATCAACGCGCCGCTCAATGTGACTGATGCGCGCCACTTGAAGTCCTGCAGGATAGACGCCATCAATGCCACTGGTGGTGAGGAAGTCGCCTACTTTCACATCGGCACTGGCAGGCACAAATTTAAGTTCGATCATGGGCTGACCTGCCATGACGTCGCCACTGGTGATGTTGCGGGCGCCAGTGCGGCTGTTGAGTACTGGAATGCTTTGGTCTCTGTCGGTCAGAAGGGTGACTTCGGACGTCAATGGATAAACTCGCGTGACTTGTCCAACAACACCGCCCGCGTCAATGACGGGAGAACCCAGTGCCACGTTTTTGAGTTGGCCTCGGTCGATCACAATGCGTTGGTTGTAGGGGTCTGGAACATCAAATAAAACTTCGGCCGTCTGAAATGAAACGGCGATGCTGGCCTGAAGGTCCATGAGCAAGCGAAGATTTTGATTTTCAATTTGCAACTGCTCAACTTGTTGCGATCGCAAAGACTGTTGAAGGATCTTGAGTTCTGCAGCCTTCAGATTTTTTTGGGCTTGATTCAAGCTCTGAAAATAAGTGCCGATGACTGACAATACTTCGCCTGGTTGTAGCACCAACCATTGAACAGGCAGAATCAGGGTTGAAAGCCCTGCACGCAGGGGTTTGGTGAACTGCAGCTGTTTGTCACCAAACATCAGCAGCAAAGAGAGAGCGCTGAAAAAAATGAGTTTGGTCAGGGGCGCTAAGCCCACCCTGAAAAAAGGTGGGGTTGAGCGGTCAAGAAAATCTAGCGCCATGAATTGCGCCAGTGTTATTCACTGGTAAAGATGCTGCCCAGTCGGTCCATGCGTTCAAGCGCCATGCCGCAGCCGCGTGCCACGCAAGTGAGTGGATCTTCGGCTACCAACACTGGCAAGCCAGTTTCTTCTGACAGCAAACGATCGAGATCGCGCAACAGGGCGCCGCCACCTGTGAGCATCATGCCGCGATCGGAGATGTCGGCTCCCAATTCAGGGGGCGTGTGCTCAAGTGCCGTTTTGACCGCTGAGACAATGTTGTTCAGGGGGTCGGTAAGGGCTTCCAAAATTTCGTTGCTACTGATGGTGAAGCTGCGGGGCACGCCTTCAGACAGGTTGCGGCCTTTGACTTCCATTTCGCGCACTTCGCTGCCTGGAAAGGCAGAGCCAATGTTTTTCTTGATGGCTTCTGCGGTGGGCTCGCCGATGAGCATGCCGTAGTTGCGGCGTATGTAGCTGATGATGGCCTCGTCGAATTTGTCGCCGCCTACTCGCACACTGCCTTTGTAAACCATGCCGCCCAAGGAAATAACGCCGACTTCGGTGGTGCCCCCGCCAATGTCAACCACCATAGAGCCTGATGCCTCTGACACAGGCAAGCCCGCGCCAATGGCTGCGGCCATGGGTTCTTCAATGAGGTAAACCTCGGAGGCGCCAGCGCCCAAGGCAGATTCGCGAATGGCACGGCGCTCAACTTGGGTAGAGCCGCAGGGCACGCAAATGATGATGCGGGGGCTAGGGCGGAAGGTGCTACGGGGATGCACCATGCGAATGAACTGCTTGAGCATTTGCTCGGTGACAGTGAAGTCGGAAATCACGCCGTCTTTCATGGGGCGAATGGCTTCAATGTTGCCTGGCACCTTGCCCAACATGGACTTGGCTTCGTGGCCAACGGCTTGCAAGACTTTTTTGCCTTGGGGGCCGCCTTCGTGGCGAATGGCTACGACGGAGGGCTCGTCAAGAACAATGCCTTTGTCGCGCACAAAAATCAGGGTATTGGCGGTGCCCAAATCAATGGCCAAATCGGTAGAAAAATAACGGCGAAAAGAGCTGAACATAACAAATCCTAATTAACTGCTGGCTTTATCTTACAAGCCTACAGTTAGGGGAAGCATTGAAGAGTGTAAATTGTGGGCTTGATCAAGTTTTTTTGAATAGCTTTCAGCGAACACACGATAATAACCCATTGATTGAAAAAAACGCGGATTGCGTCTCCAAATTTGGAGCCACCAACGCCAGTAAAGTGCCTGTAAAGAATTAATTTTTATGTCATTGACCGCCCAAGAAATTGACCGGATTGCCAATTTGGCGCGGTTAGAGCTTCAGCCCGAGGAGGGCCAACGCATGTTGGACCAAATCAACGGCTTTTTCAGCATTGTGGAAGCCATGCGCGCTGTGGACACTACGGGTGTCGAGCCCTTGCCGCACCCCATTGCCACCATTCAGGAAGTGGCGCTGCGTTTGCGCGACGACATTGCCAGCGAGCCCAACCAACGGGAAGCCAACCAACGAAGTGCCCCTGCTGTCGAGCGTGGCCTGTTTTTGGTCCCCAAAGTGATTGAGTAAGGGGCCCTACATGACAGCTTTACACGACAAGACCGTTGCCGCGTTGTCAGACGACCTTCGCGCTAAAAAAATCAGCGCCAAGGAGGTCGCCCAGCACTTTTTGGCACGCTGCCAGGCCGACACATCTGGCGCTTTTTTAAGCTTCAACCCAGAAGCTACGCTGGCGCAAGCCAATGAAGCCGATGCGCAGTTGGCCACAGGCACAGCAGGCCCCTTGGCTGGTGTGCCCATGGCGCACAAAGATATTTTTGTAACCACCGACTTTCCCACCACAGCCGGCTCCAAGATACTAGAGGGCTATCGCTCACCCTTTGACGCCACCGTGGTGCGCAAATTGGGCGTACAGGCTGGCGGCGCTGGCATGGTCAATGTGGGCAAGCTCAATTGCGATGAATTCGCCATGGGCTCGTCCAACGAAAACTCGGCCTACAAACCCGTCACAAACCCTTGGGACACATCGCGTGTGCCTGGCGGTTCTTCGGGCGGTAGCTCTGCAGCGGTTGCGGCGCGCTTGGTACCTGCTGCAACGGGAACTGACACGGGCGGCTCCATTCGACAGCCCGCCAGCTTTTGCGGCATCACGGGCATCAAACCCACCTATGGCCGCGCTTCACGTTACGGCATGATTGCCTTCGCTTCCAGTCTGGACCAAGCTGGCCCCATGGCGCGCACCGCAGAAGATTGCGCGCTCATGTTGTCGGCCATGTGCGGACCCGATCTCGACCGCGACTCAACGTCTCTCGATGTGCCTGCAGAAAACTTTGCACGCGATTTGAACGCGTCACTCGATGGTTTGCGCATTGGCATTCCCAAAGAATTTTTTGGTGAAGGGCTTGCAACGGGTGTGCGCACTGCGGTCGATGCCGCCTTGAAAGAATATGAAAAACTCGGTGCCACCTTGGTGTCCATCAGCTTGCCGCGCACAGAACTTTCTATTCCTGTTTACTACATCATTGCACCAGCAGAAGCGTCTAGCAATTTAAGCCGCTTTGATGGCGTCAAGTTTGGCCATCGCACCAAAGACTACACGGACTTGGTGTCAATGTACAAGCGCTCGCGCGCTGAAGGTTTTGGCGAAGAAGTCAAGCGCCGCATCATGACGGGCGCCTATGTGTTGTCGCACGGTTATTACGATGCTTACTATTTACAAGCGCAAAAAATTCGCCGCATGATCTCTGATGATTTTCAGCAAGCCTTCCAAGTTTGCGATGTGATTGCCGGACCTGTGGCGCCCACCGTGGCTTGGAAATTGGGCGAAAAAACAGATGACCCTGTCGCCAATTATTTGGCCGATATTTTCACCTTGCCTGCTTCATTAGCAGGCTTGCCAGGCATGAGTGTGCCAGCTGGTTTTGGCGAAAACGGCATGCCTGTTGGTTTGCAGCTCATTGGCAATTACTTCAAAGAAGCTCAGTTGCTCAATGCCGCACATCGCTTGCAGCAAGCCACCGACTTTCACCTCCATCAACCAGGAGGCGCAAAATGAGCACGAAACAAAAATCTCTGCTGGTTCAAGGCTACGAAGTGGTCATTGGCTTTGAAACCCACGCCCAACTTTCGACGCAAAGCAAAATTTTCAGCCGCGCTCCGATTGCGTTTGGTGCAGAGCCCAACACGCAAGCTTGCGCGGTCGATTTGGCCTTGCCTGGCACGCTGCCCGTGATGAACAAAGGCGCTGTAGAGCGTGCCATTGAATTGGGCTTGGCGGTAGGTGCGCACATTTCAGAGCAAAGCATTTTTGCGCGCAAAAATTACTTCTATCCCGACCTGCCCAAGGGCTATCAAATCAGCCAGTTTGAAATTCCTGTGGTACAAGGCGGCGAGGTGTCTTTCTTTGTCGGTGATGAAAAGAAAACCGTTCGCTTGGTGCGTGCGCATCTGGAAGAAGACGCAGGCAAATCTTTGCACGAAGATTTCATTGGCCAAAGCGGCATTGACCTGAACCGTGCGGGCACACCGCTGCTAGAAATTGTGACCGAGCCCGACATGCGCTCTAGCGATGAGGCGGTCGCTTATGCAAAAGAGTTGCACAAAATTGTGACTTGGATTGGCATTTGCGACGGCAACATGCAAGAGGGCAGTTTCAGGTGCGACGCCAACGTGTCGGTGCGTAAACCCGGCGATGATTTGGGCACCCGCCGCGAAATTAAAAACTTGAACAGCTTCAAGTTCATGCAGCAAGCCATCGACTTTGAAGTGCGTTGGCAAATTGAGCAAATTGAAGATGGCCATGCTATTCAACAAGCTACCGTGTTGTTCGATCCAGACACTGGCGAAACACGCGCCATGCGCACCAAAGAAGATGCGGCCGATTACCGCTACTTCCCTGATCCAGATCTGCCGCCTTTGGTCATTGGCCGCGATTGGGTGGCACGTGTTCAGTCTGAGATGACCGAGTTGCCGCGTGTTATGGCGGCTCGTTTTGTGGCCGACTATGGATTGCCTGAATACGACGCCACCACACTCACACAAAGCAAAGGCATGGCCGCTTATTTTGAAGCGGCAGCCAAGGCGTGTGGCCAAGCCAAGCTGGTCAGCAACTGGGTGATGGGTGAAGTGTCCCGCCGCTTGAACGCCAGTGAAGTGGGTATTGAACATGCGCCTGTGGGTGCGTCGCAACTTGCCGCCATGATAGGCCGCATTGCCGACAACACCATCAGCAACAGTGCCGCCAAACAAGTGTTTGATTCGCTGTGGACTGAAGGCGGCGAAGTGAACGCCATCATCGAAGCCAAAGGCCTCAAGCAGATGAACGACACCGGCGCGTTGGAAGCCATCATTGACGAAGTGTTGGCGGCCAATCCGAAAAACGTGGATGAGTTCAGAGCGGGTAACACCAAGGCCTTGAATGGCTTGGTCGGCCCTATCATGAAAGCCAGCAAGGGTAAGGCTAATCCTGCGCAAGTCAATGAGCTTCTTCTGAAGAAGTTACAGGCTTAATTGCATTTGCGCTTCAAATGTGAAGCGTAAAATTCAAATTTACGCTTCACGCCCATTCCATCAGACGCCGTAGCGATCGCGATAGGCCTGTACCTTGGGCAGGTGTTGGCCCATCTGATTGCCAGTTTGTTTAGACAGGTAGGCCAGCAAATCAGACAGCTCTGCTATGCAGCACACGCCCATGCCCAACGTGTTGCGCACATATTGCACCGCGCTGTGCGGCACATCTTTGATCGAGCCATCTGGTTGAACTTCGGTGGCCATTTCTTGGCGGTCAAGTGCAATGGCAATGGCGTGCGCAGTGGCGCCGGCTTTTTTGATCAGCTCAATGGACTCGCGAGCGGCAGTGCCTGCGCTCATCACGTCATCCACGAT
>SXXD01000201.1 GCA_005789685.1 Burkholderiales bacterium | reverse complement strand
TCACCAAAGTCCCTTTGGGCATGCTGAGCATGTCGCCCATGGCACACAGCACCACGTGCTTGATTTGAGATTCTGCGATGCACTTTTGCAGTGTGACTGCAAAGTTTTCGATGATCACAATGGCTTGGGCGCCCGAGTCTTTGAGTTGGTGCTCAAGCTCTCGCGGGGTGTACAAGGGGTTCACATTGACCACCACCAAACCCGCACGCAAAATGGCGGCCACCGCCACAGGGTACTGCGGCACGTTGAGCATCATGATGGCAACGCGGTCGCCTTTTTCTAAGCCCAAGGATTGGAAATAAGCGGCCAGCGCTTGGCTTTTAACATCAGTCTGCGCGTAGCTGATGTCTTGCCCCATGAAACTGTACGCCGCTCGGTTGGCGTATTTGGCAAAGCTGTCTGCCATCAAGTCCACCAAGGACGGGTACTGAGAAGCGTCTATGTCTGCCGGGACGCCATCAGGGTAACTGCCCAACCAAACGCGTTCTTCAGTCATTTCTCGTATCCTTAAAAATGAGTGCGCCAACTTGCGGTTCAGGTTTCAGGGCTGCGTGCTGACTTTTTCGCCCGCAGCAACTTGGTCCAAGCGAGCCTCCTCTGCAAGCACTTTGGCCACATAACCCGTGTCACTTTGCAAGGCGTCGCCCCCTAAGTAAAAAAGCAGGCCATCCTCTACCACCCCACCCTTCATGCGAATGTATTCTTGAAGTACCTGGGTGCCAACACGCATGTTGGTGAGCGGATCAAATGCAGCCAATTTGCCACCATATTTGTCATATTTTTTGATATGAATCTCTGTCATGACCTGCATCAAACCCTGCGCTCCCGCTTGGCTTTGAATGTAAGGATGAAAGCTCGATTCGATGGCCATGACGGCCAAAAGCAAATGCGGCTTGATCTTGGTGGACTCTGAAAGCACATAAGCCTCGGCCACGAGGGCCGCAATGGGCTCTGGTGCAACCCGGTACTTGCTGGCCAGCCAAGCCGCAACAGCCGCTTGCTTGCGGGGAATGTCTTTCAAATCGGTGGCGGTGGCCCGTTCAGCGGTGTTTTGCGGTTCCCACCACAAACTGAATTGGCGCGAGCGAAGCCATTCATAAACAGTCGACTCTGTTTGCGCCAAGATATCGGGCCGAAACAGGGCAACGCTGAGGCCCATGAACACCACCATGCCCAGCATCGCCAAGCCACTGTGCGTCAGTGTGAACACGCCTTTGCCAACATCTTGCAAAAAGATGCTGGCGGCCGCTCTCACTTTGGCTGAGGTGGAAAGGTTTGAATTGAATGACATGAGGTGCAAGTATAGGGATTTAGATCAGGGGATAATTGGTACCATGAAGCATCACCGAATTGTTGTGGGTTTGTCTGGCGGCGTCGACTCCGCAGTCACCGCTCACTTATTGAAAAAGCAAGGCCACGAAGTGGTCGGCATTTTCATGAAGAATTGGGAAGACGATGACGACAGCGAGTTCTGTTCGTCCAACATTGACTTTGTCGATGCAGCTGCGGTGGCCGATGTGGTGGGCATTGAAATTGAACACGTCAACTTTGCCGCCGATTACAAAGACCGCGTGTTTGCAGAGTTTCTGCGTGAGTACCAAGCAGGGCGCACGCCCAATCCCGACATTCTGTGCAACGCCGAAATCAAGTTCAAATCTTTTTTAGACCATGCGCTGCACGTGGGTGCCGAAAAAATTGCCACCGGCCATTACGCGCGCGTTCGTTTGAATGAAACAACGAGTCTGCACGAGTTGCTAAAAGGTTTGGACAACAGCAAAGACCAAAGTTATTTTTTGCACCGCTTGAACCAATCGCAACTGTCGAAAACTTTGTTTCCAGTCGGTGAGTTGCTTAAAACGCAAGTTCGCCAAATTGCAGAAGAAATCGGCTTGCCCAATGCCAAGAAAAAAGACTCTACGGGCATTTGCTTTATTGGAGAGCGGCCTTTCAGAGATTTTTTGAACCGTTACATTTCCAAAGAGCCTGGCCCCATCAAAGACGAAACAGGCCGAACCATTGGCAAGCATGTGGGCTTGAGTTTTTACACCTTGGGCCAACGCCAAGGTCTGGGCATCGGCGGCATCAAAGCCAAAGGCGCACAGCGCGGCGGTGGTGAACACACGCCTTGGTTTGTGGCCCGCAAGGACATGGCTCAAAACATTTTGTGGGTGGTGCAAGGCCATGATCACCCTTGGTTGTTGTCACCTCAACTTGAGGCTACCGATGCCAGTTGGTGCTCGGGCAGCGAACCTGCGGCCGGTCTGTACGCTGCCAAAACACGCTATCGACAAGCTGATTCCCAATGCACATTGACATCGCCCAATGCGGCTGAATTTGCTTTGTCGTTTGACGAAAGCCAATGGGCTGTCACGCCGGGTCAAAGTGCCGTTTTGTATGACGGCGAAGTGTGTTTAGGCGGTGGCGTGATCAACTCGGCTGTCACCTTGACTTGATCTTAGTCCGAGCCCAAAGTCAACTTGCTGGGCTGTCTCTTTTCGACGGCAAATCTGAGCAAGGCCGCAGTTCTGAAAATACCGTGTGCAAATTTGCCGTAGGGCAAAGTTAAAAACAAGGCCATCACCATGCCCAAATGCACGGCCAACAAGACGGGCATGGCTGCGGTGTTTTTGGACAGCATCAAGGCCAGGCCCGTCACACTGATAAAGAACAACAAGGCAATGAACCCTCGGTCCATCGGTCTTTGTTGCGCATCGCCATGCTGAGGGTCTCGCGACAAATTCAAGCGCCACAAACCCAAGGTGCCCACCGTCAATGCAATACCACCCACGGTGCCCAATATTTTGGGCAAGCTGAAGAAGTCATAGGGCGCAGGCCAATCAAAAGCATAGTGATACACCGTGGCAACGCTGGTGGCTGCAAAGCACAACATAAAACCATAGAACGTGAGGTGGTGCATGCGTTTGCGCGCCAGCGTGAATGCGTCGTCTTCGTTGTTGCAACCATCGCCATGGCCACCGCCCAAGTACTTCAAACGCAAGGCATCGTGCGCTGCTTCAGCCGCTGCGGGAGAGCTCAAAGGCGCACCACTGGTGGCAGGCGTCACTTCGCGCCAAAACTTCAGCACACCCAAAGCCAGAGCCAGCACAGACCACAAGAAAATAGGCGCAAACATGCTTACCATGAGGTTGTGAGGGAAGATGGCATAAAAACCATTTTCAACAGGGCCACCCCACAGCGTACCATTGCTTTGAATGGCCAAGATCAAAAACAAACTCAAGCTGAAAGCCAAGGCCATTGACACGGTCAGGCCATTGCTTTTGTAGAGCCCACCCAAAGCTTTGGGCCATGCGTAATCTGCGTAAGTTTGTCCACGTACCGTGGCCATCGACTTAGGCACATTGATGGCAAATTCGTGCGGTGGAGCATACTGGCATGCATGCAAACACGCACCGCAGTTGTGGCACAAGTTGGCCAAGTAATGAATGTCTGGCTTGCCAAATTCCAAACGGCGTGTCATGGCGGGAAACACCGCGCAGAAGCCTTCGCAGTAACGACAGCCGTTGCAAATTTGAAGTTGGCGGGCCACTTCTTTTTCAGCGCTGGTTAAAAGTATTTCACCGCGCGCCAAAGCTTGCGCTTCTTGAGTCAATTGTTGGAGTGTTTGCATGGTGGTTTATTCAAGCGGCTACGCGCGTGTCTTGGTCGGCTGTGCCCTGCATCACCTGTGT
>SXXD01000200.1 GCA_005789685.1 Burkholderiales bacterium | reverse complement strand
GTGTGTGGAGAGAAAACTCGGCTGACCTTTGCCGCCGCCCGTGGCACCCAACATTTTTTTCCAAAGCTGCACACTGGCCTCCGGTTTAAAACCGCCACGTGCAGCAATTTCAAGCCCCACCAAATCGGCTTCTGTTTCGTCGTCACGGCCGTATTTCAAGGTCAGCAATTGGGTGCCGAGGTTGGCTGCAACATCGCCCATTTGGCCTAAGCCCAACAACTGTGAGGCCACCGACAAACCCATGCCGGTGGCTCTTGATTTGGCAAGGCGCTCGCGTGAGTGTTCGCGCAATGCATGCGCCATTTCATGGCCCATGATCATGGCTACTTCATCGTCGTTAAGTTGCAGTTGATCCAAGATGCCGGTGTAAAACGCAATTTTTCCACCTGGCATGCACCAAGCATTGATTTGTTTGCTGCCAATCAGATTGACTTCCCATTTCCACTTGCGCGAATCTGGGTTCCACTGCGCTGTGAAAGGAATCAATCTTGCGGCGATAGCGCGCAAGCGTTTGAGTTGTGGGTAATCGTCTGGCGCCAAAGCACCTTTGCTGTCGGCTTCACCCAAGGTCTGTCGGTATTGTTGTCTGGCAGAAGCTTCCAATGTTTCGGCTGGAATCAGTTTGCGCAAGCTAGACGCTTGGCCTACTTCAACTTGGGCTTGCGCAGTGCCAGCCAGCAAGGCTGTGAACCCCAAGCCAGCCCCGCCCAGTTGATTCAAAAAAACGCGTCGAGAAGGTCCCTCTGCTTCTGTGATTGAAGCCGCCAAGGGATCGTAAGCATTGAAATTTGAAAAACATCGCCAGCACATGCTTCAATCATAGTGCGCCACCCCAAGATTTCAAATCAGAACTTTCACAAAACCTCATTAGAGCTTGGATAATGACGACATGACAGAAAAGACCCTGACAGATCAGCCCACTTTTTCATGGCTCGCTTCATGGCGTGTCTATTTGCAGCCTGCCAGTTTGCGCATGCTGTTCTTGGGCTTTGCCGCGGGCTTGCCACTGTTGTTGGTCTTGGGTACCTTGAGTTTCAGGTTGCGTGAGGCCGGCATCGACCGCAGTACCATTGGCTACCTTAGTTGGGTGGGCTTGGCCTATGGCTTTAAGTGGGTGTGGGCGCCGTTGGTAGATCGAATGCCCATTCCATTTTTGACGCATCGATTAGGTCGCAGGCGCAGTTGGTTGTTGTTGGCGCAGGCCATGGTCATGCTTGGATTGGTGGGCATGGCGCTCAGCGACCCCTCTCAAACTTTAGGGCCTGTGGTTTGGTGCGCCTTGTTGGTTGCCGTGGGCTCTGCCACACAAGACATTGCACTCGATGCCTTTCGCATTGAGTCAGCCGACCCGACACAACAAGCCGCTTTGGCAGCCAGCTACCAAACTGGGTATCGACTGGCCATGATTTGGGCAGGCGCGGGCGTGTTGTGGGTGGCCGCTTGGGTGCAGGGCGAGAATGCCAGCGGCTACATGCATGCAGCTTGGCAAACAGCTTATTTGGTCATGGCCGCAAGCATGTGTGTCGGCGTGATCACGGTGCTGCGTTCGCACGAGCCCAAGCCAGCCGAATTGCCATCTGCTAAAAATGTGAGTGAATGGTTGCAAGGCGCTCTGATTGAACCCTTTGCTGATTTTATCAAACGCTACAAATGGCAGGCCGCTTTGATACTGAGTTTGATTGCGGTCTACCGCATCAGCGATGTGGTCATGGGCATCATGGCCAATCCGTTTTATGTCGACATGGGTTACACCAAAGCCGAGGTGGCCAGCGTCACCAAAGTGTATGGTGTGATCATGACACTGTTGGGTGCGTTTGTCGGCGGTGTCATGGCCATGCGCTGGGGGGTGATGCGCATTTTGATGGCAGGTGCCTTGCTCAGTGCATTGAGCAACCTGTTGTTCGCATGGTTGGCGGGACATGGCCACGATGTGCACGCATTGATTGCGGTGATCTCTGCTGACAACTTGGCCAGTGGCATCGCTTCAGCGGCCTTCATCGCCTACTTGTCTTCTTTGACCAACATCCAATACTCAGCCACACAATACGCCTTGCTCAGCTCTATGATGCTGCTCTTGCCTAAATTCATAGCTGGCTTCTCTGGCGATTTTGTGAATGCGCATGGCTATGCCGACTTCTTCAATGCCACCGCACTGTTGGGCATGCCTGTGTTAATTTTGGTGGCCCTAGCCTGGCATTTTCAGCCACCTCCTGAAGACCAAGGGGTAGAAATTAACAAGCGCTGAATGCTTTAAGCGCGGCCTACGTCGTTGCTCAGTTGGTCTTTGTCGTAATGCAAGGCGGCATATCGAAAGAAAGCCTCCAGCGCCACAAACAGGCAATACAAAAAGCCTGCGCCGCCACACAAAAATCCCAAGCGAAAAATATACAGACGCAAGAACATGGCGAAGCCAGAGGCCAAGCCGCGCAGAACACCGCCACTTTTGCCCGCTTGCGCGCGTTTGCTAGCGCCCAACATGACGTACTGCGTGAGCTTTTCTAAACTGCCCCGCACCGTTTCGCGCGAGTGGTGAAGCAGCTTGGCTGCCATCACTTTGCGCGGAGTGGGCATGCCCGTTTGGTCGTTGTGCAAAATAGCTTGCTCATGAACGGCGCCCACATATTCTTTCAGCATGTCACGCCTAAAGAGCCGCTCCACTTTGGAGCGAGAGATGTAGTATTTGAGCTCATGCCCATAAGCCACCAAGCGCCACCGAATTTGCCAAACGGCTTTGGCGTTGGACTGAACAATGGCTTGAAGTTCTTTTTGAAACGCAGGCGTGATGAGCTCGTCTGCATCTAAGAAAAAGATGTAATCGCCGCGGGCATGGGCAATGAGCCGATTGCGTTGCACCGCAAAGCCTTGCCAATCGGGGTATTCAAAAACATCCGCACCCAATTGATGGCACAAAGCCACGGTGCTGTCGGTGCTACCGCTGTCGACCACCAAGACCTGATCGGCAAACGCCGCGCTGGCCAAACATGCCTCTATGCGGTGCGCTTCGTTTTTGGTCAGGACCGCTATGGTCAGCGTGGGCACCGCCATGAAAGAATGGGCTGAATCAGTGGCCGTGACCGACTGTTTCGCCCGCTTTCAGTTGGTACACCGTGCCGCAGTAGGGGCACTTGGCATGGCCTTCGCGGGCCACGTCCAAGTAAACCTTGGGGTGCGAGTTCCAGACCTTCATGTCAGCCTTGGGGCTAGGGCAAAAAACACCACCTTGTGGGTTTAAATCTTTGGCCAGAAGTTCAACAGTTTGGCTCATGAGCAAGATCCTTCTTTGAATTAAACGTGCGTCAACCAGTGAGCGTATTTGGGGTTCTTGCCGTTCACGATGTCAAAGAAACCTGTCTGAATTTTTTCTGTGATGGGGCCGCGGCTGCCTGCGCCAATTTCAATGCGGTCAAGTTCGCGAATGGGTGTGACTTCAGCGGCAGTGCCTGTGAAGAAGGCTTCATCGCAGATGTAAACTTCATCGCGTGTGATGCGCTTCTGAACAATCTCTAAGCCTAAGTCTTTGGCAATGTGGAAAACCGTGTTGCGTGTGATGCCGGTCAAAGCGCCTGCCGACATGTCGGGGGTGTAGATCACACCGTCTTTGATCATAAAAATGTTTTCGCCAGCACCTTCGGACACGAAGCCGGAGGGGTCGAGCAACAGCGCTTCGTCGTAGCCTTCATCGACAGCTTCCATGTTGGCCAAAATGGAGTTGGTGTAGTTGCTCACTGCCTTGGCCTGTGTCATGGTGATGTTCACATGATGGCGCGTGAAGCTGGATGTCTTGACGCGAATGCCGCGCTTCAAGCCTTCTTCGCCCAAGTAAGCGCCCCAAGTCCAGGCTGCCACCATCAGGTGGATGGTGTTGCCTTTGGGGCTGACACCCAATTTCTCTGAACCAATCCAAGTGAGTGGTCGGATGTAACCGCTTTCCAAATTGTTTGCTTTCACCACTGCTTTTTGCGCTTCGCTGACCTCTTCTTTGGTGAAGG
>SXXD01000199.1 GCA_005789685.1 Burkholderiales bacterium | reverse complement strand
TCCCCATTCAAGGTGTTGAGATTCAATCTCAGCGCCTTGAATCGCTTTGCGGCTCCAACATTCGCAAAGTGTTTCCCTCTGTTGATTTTTCTAATTGATCAAGGAGAAAAAAATCATGGCAACTGCAAAAAAAGCGGCACCTAAAAAAGCCGCAGCTAAAAAATCGGCTCCAAAAAAAGCCGTTGTGAGAAAAGCGCCTGCTAAAAAAGCAGCTCCCAAAAAGGCAGCCCCAAAGAAAGCAGCTCCTAAAAAGGCCGTAGCTAAAAAGGCAGCCCCAAAGAAAGCCGCTCCTAAAAAAGCAGCTCCTAAAAAAGCAGCTCCTAAGAAGGCAGCTCCTAAAAAAGCCGCCGCTAAAAAAGCAGCTCCTAAAAAAGCCGCTAAAAAAGCCGTAGCTAAGAAGGCTGCTAAAAAAGCTGCCCCTAGAAAAGCCGCTAAAAAGCCTGCCAAAAAAGCAGCTAAGAAAGCAGCGAAAGCACCCGCTGCCCCTGCTCCCGCTGCAACAGCGTTAAATCCTCAAGCTGCATGGCCGTTTCCTTCGGCCGCCAAGCCCTGATTTAATGTTAGTGCGCTAAGCGAAAGCAAAGCAAAGCCCGATGCTGAAAAGCGTCGGGCTTTTTTAATGGTCAAACCAATGGCTTAAGGGTAAAAAGTGAGTAAGCGATAACCCATGAAAGCCGCGTCTTCTTTCTTCAAACTCAATAGAAGTTGCTTCTCAATGATTTCGCCGGGAGACACGACTGCGGGTGCACCCCAGTCAACTGGGTTCAACACCTTGCGCATCACAGGTGTATCTTGTGCATCGGTCAAGGTCAGCTCTATCCATGGCATCGCCACAGGCACAGAATCAGAATTTCTCAAATTAATTTGCAAGGCCCATCGACTTGGCTGAGCGCCATAGGCCAAAATTTCCTGCGCTGGATCGGTCTGAATGGCATCAACAGACGCATAGTCGATGACCACGGCATCGGTTTTTTGAAGCGGCTGAATTTGGCAACCCACAAGCTGGCATGCCTCAAGCAGAAGAGGTTTTAAACGCGGATGGTAGGTGGCCAGCGGGTCTTTGAACAAATAAACAGTTTGAAGCACAAGGCCCAGCAACCCCAACACTGCCCAAGCGACCAAGCCCCAAAAGCTCATGAGGTTTTAGGCGGTGGTGCCGCGTTGAGCCGTCATCAAAATCCAGCCATCTTCCCGATCGGCGACCGACAGCTTGACATGCGGTGCATAGGCCTGAATCAACTCTTCTTCTTGGCGCTCTAAAATGCCAGCCAATACCAAGCGGCCACCGGCTTGCAAATGGCTGCACAGCAAAGGTGCCAACACCTTCAAGGGCGTGGCCAAAATATTGGCCAACACCGTGTCATAAGTACCCTGCGCCAACTCAGGCAAGCCCGCATTCAAAGACACTTCGTTGGCTTGCGCGTTAAGTGCTGTTGAAGTGACAGCGGCTACATCGATGTCCACAGCATCGATTGGATCGGCACCAAATTTGGCAGTGCCAATGGCCAAAATACCGGAACCACAGCCGTAGTCCAACACACGCTGACCCTTTAGGTCATGCGTGGCAATCCAGCGCAAACACATGCGCGTGGTGGGATGCGTGCCCGTACCAAAGGCCAATCCAGGATCTAAACGAATGATTTCGCGCGCTTGAGAAGGCGGCTCGTGCCAGGTGGGCACAATCCAAAATTCTGGGGTAATTTCAACGGGTGCAAATTGGGATTGCGTCAAACGCACCCAGTCTTGATCGGGCACGGCCTCAACGGACATGACTTCACAGGCGTGAAAAAAATCTTGCGCACCCAACAAGAGAGCGGCTTCGCGCGCTTCTGCTTCTTTGGCAAAAAGGGCCACTACTTTAGAGCGTTGCCAGCCTTCTTTGGGGGGCGGCATACCAGGCTCGCCAAACAAAGCTTGTTCGTGCTCTGTTTCTGCGTCAGCGTCTTCGACAGAAACACTCAAGGCATCCAAGGCCTCAAGGGCTTCACTCAAAACATCGACGCGGTCTTCAGGGCACAGCAAGTTAAGTTCAAACATGCTTAGCCTTTGCGGTGTCTCAGCCACTCTTCCAAGTAGTGAATGTTGGTGCCACCGTTGACAAATTTAGCATCGCGCAGAATTTCACGGTGCAAAGGAACGTTGGTGCTAATGCCTTCCACCACAGTTTCGGCCAACGCAGTTTGCATGCGTGCGATGGCTTGCTCGCGAGTGTCGCCATGGGCAATGATTTTGCCAATCATGGAGTCGTAATTTGGAGGCACAAAATAGTTGTTGTACACATGCGAGTCGACCCGTATGCCAGGGCCTCCGGGTGCATGCCAGGTGGTAATGCGCCCAGGAGAAGGCGTGAATTTGAAGGGGTCTTCAGCATTCACGCGGCATTCGATGGCATGGCCTCTCATTTGAATTTGCCGTTGTGTGAAGGGCAACTTTTCACCAGCGGCCACCATGATTTGGGTTTTGACAATGTCAATGCCCGTGACCCACTCAGTGACAGGATGCTCTACCTGAACACGCGTGTTCATTTCAATGATATAGAACTCGCCGTTTTCATACAAAAACTCAAAGGTACCGGCACCGCGGTAGTTGATCTTTTTGCAAGCCGCCACACAGCGCTCGCCAATTTTGTCGATCAGTTTGCGGGGAATGCCAGGCGCTGGCGCCTCTTCCAACACTTTTTGGTGACGCCGCTGCATGGAGCAATCGCGCTCACCGAGGTAAACCGCATTCTTGTGCTTGTCCGCCAAGATTTGGATCTCGATGTGACGCGGATTTTGCAAATACTTTTCCATATAGACCGCAGGATTGCCAAATGCGGCACCCGCCTCGGCCTTGGTCATTTGCACCGCATTAATCAGAGCCGCCTCGGTGTGCACCACTCGCATACCCCGGCCGCCGCCGCCGCCAGACGCCTTGATGATGACGGGGTAGCCAATGCTTTTGGCTGTTCGCCGAATGATGACAGGATCGTCAGGCAACTCACCCTCTGAACCAGGCACACACGGCACGCCGGCTTTGATCATGGCCTGCTTGGCCGAGACCTTGTCGCCCATGATGCGAATGGATTCGGGCGTGGGGCCAATGAATTGAAAGCCGCTTTTTTCAACCCGCTCGGCAAAGTCTGCGTTTTCACTCAAGAAACCGTAGCCAGGGTGAATGGCTTCAGCATCGGTCACTTCGGCAGCCGAAATGATGGCCGGCATGTTGAGGTAGCTGAGGTTGGAAGCTGCGGGGCCAATGCAAACAGCCTCTTCAGCCAACTTCACGTATTTGGCTTCGCGATCAGCCTCAGAGTAAACCATGACCGCTTTGATGCCAAGCTCTCGGCATGCGCGCTGAATTCGCAGGGCTATTTCCCCACGGTTCGCGACCAGAATTTTCTTGAACATAAAAATCCCGGTGAATTATTCGATGATGTACAAGGCTTGACCGTATTCCACAGCCTGACCGTTTTCGCACAAGACCTGTTTCACAGTGCCTGATTTGTCAGATTCAATTTCGTTCAAAATCTTCATGGCTTCAATGATGCAAAGGGTGTCACCCTCTTTGACAGTATCACCCACCTGTACAAAGGGTGCCGCGCCTGGGCTAGATGATCGGTAGAAAGTGCCCACCATGGGCGACTTGACGGTGTGGCCAGCAGCCGCAACTTCGGCGGCGACTGCAGCAGCAGTGACAGCGGCAGCATTGGCAATTTCGGCGTCTGTAGGGGGAGCAGGAGGTGCAGTCGGCAATGCTGGCGCTGCAGGTGCCATGACTTGATGGCTTAAAACAGGGATACCAGAGGGTGTGGCGCCTTTGACAATTCGAACCTTGCCTTCTGCTTCAGTGATTTCTAATTCTGTGACGTTGGAATCAGATACCAAGTCAATCAAGGTTTTCAGTTTGCGCAAATCCATGTTACCCCCTGTGTTTGCTAACGAAAACGCTGAATCTACACTAAAAAAACCTCCAAACAGCTACATTTGCACTCCAAAGCCATTTAACTGA
>SXXD01000198.1 GCA_005789685.1 Burkholderiales bacterium | reverse complement strand
CAAAGTAAAAACTTCAAGCCATTGAGCAGCGTTCAACTTTCGCGCTACGACCCACCCTGGACCTTGCCCATGTTTCGGCGCAATGAAATCATGGTGGAGATAGCGCAATGAACAAGGTTGACACGCTCATTCAAAATGCACTGGTGTTTGACGGCTCAGGCGCCGAGCCAGCAGTGCAAGATTTGGCAATTCACAAAGGACAAATTGTAGGCATTGGCTCAAACTTGGCCTTCACTGCCGAACACTGTGTCGACGCATCTGGCCTTGCGCTCATGCCAGGCATCATTGACTCGCACACACACTACGATGCTCAAATTACTTGGGATGCTCGCGTTCGCCCCTCGCCCTCTTTAGGCGTGACCACTGCGGTCATTGGCAACTGCGGCTTTACCATTGCACCTTGCAGGCCCAAAGACCGCGAACTCACCATGCGCAACCTCACGCAGGTTGAGGGCATGTCCTTGCAAGTCTTGCAACACGGCATCGATTGGGACTTTGAAACCTTTCCAGAATATTTGGCCATGCTCAAGAAAAAGCAATGTGCCATCAATGTAGCGGCCTACATCGGACACTCTTCTGTGCGCACATGGGTCATGGGAGAAGAAGCCAACAAACGAGAAGCCACCGCCTCTGAAATTTCCGAGATGGCTGCATTGGTTCGTGAAGCCATGGCGGCAGGCGCCATCGGTTTTGCCACTAGCACGAGCCCAGCCCACAACGGTGAAGGCGGTTTTCCCATGCCATCGCGTTTAGCATCCGATGAAGAAATGATGCAACTCACGCTGGCCATGAGCAGCCAAGGTGGCGGCGTTTACATGGTGACCAAGGGTGGGCAAATGCCGGTGTCATTTTTAGAGTCACTCGCAGCCGCCAGCCATCGGCCCGTCATGGTGGCAGCATTGCTGCACAACTCAACCAACCCGAATGGTGTGTTCAATGATTTGAAAGCCATTGCAGATGCCAATCAACGCGGCCACAAGCTCACAGGCCAAGTTTCATGCTGCCCCTTAAGCATGGATTTCACGTTTGCATCGGCCTACCCGGTAGAAGGCCTGAGCAGCTGGAAACCTGCGTTAGGTTTGCAGCACGCCGAACTCAAAACTTGTTTAGCAAGCTCTGACTTTAGGGCCAAGGTGAAAGAAGAGCTTTCGCAATCCGCCACCTTCCGCTTGTTTAACAGCGAATGGGAAAAGGTTCATGTGGTTGAAACTTTCAAGCCAGAGAACCAGGTTTATGAGCAGCAAAGCATCGCTGCCTTAGCGTCGCAAGCAGGCTTAGATCCCCTGGACTTTGCTTTGAATCTGGCGCTTGAAGAAGATTTGCGCACAGTCTTCACTGCCATGTTGCTGAACAGCGATACAGACGCTGTGACCAAGATGTTGAATCATCCCCACAGTTTGGTTTCACTCAGTGATGCAGGCGCGCACCTGACTTTTTTCAACGACGCTGGTTTCGGCCTGCATCTTTTGGGCTATTGGTCGCGTGAAATGGGCGCCATGACCTTGACTCAAGCGGTCCATCAACTCACCGCTCAACCTGCAGAAATTTTGGGTTTGAAAAACAGAGGTTTATTGCGCCAAGGCTATGCGGCAGACCTGCTGTTGTTTGATCCTAAAACAGTTGGCCGCGGCCCCAAGAAGCGCGTCTTCGATTTGCCACTGTGTGCGCCAAGACTGCACACAGATGGTTTGGGTGTTCACGGCGTGTGGGTAAATGGCCAACTCATTGCCGATCAAAATGGGATGCTAGAAAACACCCCGCTGGCTGGGGAACTGATTACAGAGTTTCGGTAAGTAATTTAAATGGTGTCAAGCCAAAATAATTGGGGTCAGAGCAACATTAATTTTGTCATTCCAAGGGGCTAAAAGCTGAGGGGGGCTTCCTCATGCTGGAGTACCAGAAATCGTTCAGCCCCCCTCAGCTTTTAGCCCCTTGGAATGGAAATTAATGTTGCTCTGACCCCAATTATTTTGGCCTGACACCATTTAAATTTTTGATGGCGCGTTGAACTCTCGCCATAGCAAATACAAGCCGCTGCAAACCACAATGACGGCTCCCAGCACCACAGCCGCATCGGGCGTTTGACCGAATACTAGCCAGCCGCCAATGGCCATGTAAATGATTTGCTGGTACAAAAACGGGCCTAACACAGCGGCTGTAGCGTAGCGATGTGCAAGGGCTGAAGCGGTGTGGCCTAAGCCACCGGTTAAACCAGTGAGCAAAATCAGACTCCACATGAACCAACCGCCTGGCGCCTGCCAAAACCAAATGGCAAAAGGCGCCAATAGAAGCGATGGCACGGCCGCTGAGGCCAGTTGCGTTGAAATGGGGTTGTCGTCGCTGGCCAAACGGCGCGTCATTAAATTGAATGCAGCATACAAGAAAGCATTGAAGATGCTTAGAAAAATAGCAGGATGAAACCCATTGCTGCCAGGCCGAATAATGACCAGCACACCCACAAAACCGATGCCAATGGCAGCCCATCGCTTGGCGTCAAGTCTTTCATGAAGCAACCAAGCCGAGATGAGCGCAATCAAAATTGGAACCGAAAACTGAACAGCACCCGTTTCTGCTAATTGCAAATATTGCAATGCAAAAAAGTTAAGCCCCGTCATGAGGGCCAACATCACACCGCGCAACAATTGCAAGCGGGTGTTGTTGATCTTGAACAAGCTCACACCCATCGAGGGCATGAAAATAGCGGTGGTTAATAAAGTGTGAAATACAAACCGCAACCAAACCACTTGCAAAACTGGCAAGCTTTGCACAAGCCACTTGGCGCTGGTGTCTAGCAAGGCAAACATCAGAGTGGTGACCGTGACCAAGGCAATGCCGATTTGACGATTTCTGGCTGTGTCGCTTAGAAGTTGTGACATGAATAAATTAATTCACAACCTGCTTGATGGTATTTTCAAAATGGATCCTTGGCGGTCATTGGCTGGTAATTTTTAAATTTAAGGGTAATGACCCATGTTGTGAATTCTACGAGATTCAATATACTTAATACGTCATTACTGATTACGCCTAAAACCCAAAGCCCCACATGACCCAACTCACCACAGCGCTTTTCACCGGCGACCCTGCGGGCATTGGCCCCGAGCTGGTTCAGAAACTCTTCAACCACGGCATTGCCTACGATATTGCAGGTCAAAACTTGGCAAACCCACAGGCCATGTTCAACGCCTTCGATTTGGCCTGCCGTATGGGTCTTCACCACCAACAAAATACTTTAACAAATTCAACCCTTCAATCAATTACGGAGACACCATGAAAAAATACTTAGCCGTTTTAGCGTCTGCAATTTTGTTGATGTTCAATGCACAAGCCCAAACCACTTACCCCAACAAGCCCGTCAAACTCATGGTGGGCGCAGGCGCCGGTGGTGGCACAGACATCATTGCCCGCATGCTGGCCGAAAAAATGACCGAGTCGCTCAAAGGCACTTTCATTGTTGAGAACAAACCCGGCGCATCCAACACCATTGCAGCCGACCTGACAGCCAAAGCCGCACCCGATGGCCACACGCTGCTGGTGGCCACCAATACAGGTCAGGCCATAGCGCCGCATTTGATCAAATTGGCTTTTGATCCCATCAAAGATTTAACACCTGTGGGCTTGGTTGTGACCGTGCCCAACGTTTTGGTGGTGGGTAGTAACGTACCCGCTAACACCGTCAAAGAACTGGTGGCCCTGATGAAAGCCAAACCAGATGATTTCAAATATGCCTCATCTGGCGTAGGCAGCACGCAGCACATTGCAGGCGAAGGCTTTGACATTGCCGCCGGTGTGAAGAGCGTCCATGTTCCCTACAAAGGCAGCGCACAAGCCCACTTAGACATCATTGCGGGCAATGTGCAAATGATGTTTGACACTACTTCTTCTGCTATGGGTCAAATTAAGGCTGGCAAGTTCAAGCCCTTGGCAGTGACCACATCTCAACGCACAGCCGAATTGCCTAACGTACCAACATTGGCAGAGGCCGGTGTAACGGGTTTTGAGATGAGTACTTGGTATGGCGTGTTCGTAACGGCAGGCACACCGCCCGACGTAGTGACCAGGTTGCAAACCGAATTGGCGCGCATCATTAAACTGCCCGATGTGCAAGCAAAGCTAAAAGGCCTTGGCGGCGAGCCTGGCAATATCAGCCCTGAGGATTTTAGTAAACTGAATCGTCAAGAGTTTGAAAGATTTGGCAAGCTGATCAAGCAAGCAAATATCAAGATGAATTAATGAGCGTGCACCACACCATCCCCCTCTTCCCTCTTTCACAAGGCTTGTTTCCCGATGGCATGCTATCGCTTCAAATTTTTGAAGTGCGCTACCTGGATTTGATCAAGCGATGTCAACAACAGCAACTGCCTTTTGGCGTGGCCTGGATCCAAGAAGGCAGTGAAGTTCAAGTGCCCGGCCAAGAGCCTTCTCTTCATTCAGTGGGGTGCATGGCGCACATCAGAGAATTTGAGCAAGTGCAGCCCACTTTTTACCGCGTTGTGTGCCAAGGCGGTTTGCGATTTGAATTGCATGACGTACAACCCGGCCCCTATGGCGTGTGGCAAGGCAGCGTGTCTTATTTGCCGCAAGATCCAGAAGTTGAATTGCCTGCCAGCCTTCAAGCTCATGCAGACCGACTTGGCAAAGTGATTGCGTCTGCACAGAAACAAGGCGTGATCGACAAGCTGCCCATTTTTGCGCCCTACCTACTGGATCAATGCGGCTGGTTGGCCAACCGATTTGCCGAGGCCTTGCCCATCAATGCAGAACCAAAACTGAAACTTCTTAGCGAGCCAGACCCCTTGAAGCGAATGCAAGAAGTATCTCGCTTACTTCAAGAGTTGGAGTGAACAAATGGGGTCAGATCAACATTAATTTGGTCAATCAAAAGGGGCAGAGGCTAATGGGGGCCTCCTCATGGTGGGGTACCACAAATCGTCAGCCCCCATTAGCCTCTGCCCCTTTTGATTGGAAATTAATGTTGATCTGACCCCAATTGTTTTGGCGAAAAAAAAGCACCTTCAGTGAGGTACTTGATTTAACTGAAGATGTTGGTAGGCGCGATTGGACTCGAACCACCAAAGAGTGGGGATGATGGGGCTTTCAGGGGGAGAACGTCAAGCTGTAGCCCCCCTCAGAACCCCCAGTTTCCCCGGATTCGTCCCAAAAATTCGTCCCAATCGGCTCACTGGCATAGGGCTTCAGGAGAGCCCGACAGCACTGGGGATAAGCCGCCTGCGCCCGCTACGGCGGCAACTACCGCGAGCAGACCGTCTACGGCAGCAGTTCCTGGTTCCAGCCCGGGCAGACCAACACCACCTTCGACGTCAACGGCAACGTCGTCTTGGTCAGCGAGTGAGTGGCGCAGCGGGAGGCGGTGACGGGGTTTGATGCCTGAAATCAGGCCATCATGATCTGGGTGTGTACCTCTACCTTGAGTGCGCGCTTGATGGCCGCAAACGCCGCCGAGATATTGCTCATGGTCGGATTGCCGGACCGAGACAGCATCCGGTGCAGGTGACCAGATCAGACGTGACATGCCGGGGGTTCGAGGTCGTTACCCTGTTCGAGCTCGGCTAGTCAGGCATCGGCCTCAGCGGCGGTCACATGATGTCCCGTGGTCCGGTATTCCTCCCACGCTTTGAGCGTGTCCTGGCGGAACACCTCTCGTCGTCCGATCACGAGTCGTGCGAACTCGGCGCGCCACGTCGTTCGACACCGGCGGCCGGCTCCCGGCGGGTAGCCCGGGTGGCGCGATAACTCGGCGCCCAGCGCGCGCTCGATCAGCGCCTTCTTGAAGGCGGACGAGATTTCCTGCACCGCCTCCGCACTCATCGGACCAGTCACGAACTGGTCAATGAGCTCCTTCGGAATCGACGGCATCCGCGCCGCTGCGGCCTCGGCCGCCTTCGTGGTCTTCCTGCT
>SXXD01000197.1 GCA_005789685.1 Burkholderiales bacterium | reverse complement strand
TTTCCTAAAGACGAATACCAAGCCATTGCTGGCTTGAAACAAAAAGCCCTTGGTTTAAAACACAGTGCTAAGAAGAGTGAAATTTTGCGTGCCGGCCTCAAGCTTTTGAGCAGCCTCAACGACAAAGCCTTTTTGGCAGCCCTAACCAATGTACCTGCATTGAAAACTGGACGACCCGCCAAGTCTTAATCAAAGAAGCTCGGGTGTTTGTACGCTCACCACAACCGTTTGTGTGTCTCCGTCTCGCACTCGGCTTCTAAGCCACCACACGGCGCCCTTTCTAACCGAGCACTCGCCGTTTGCAAATCCCAACAAGTAGGCAACTGCCTGCCCCAAAACGGGTTGATGCCCAACAATCAGCACCGACATTTTAGAATCTGGCCAACCCACAGTGACCAACAAATCGTCTAAGCTGGCGTTGGGCAAAAGCTCAGATTTGTATTTCACTTTTCTGCCCAGTGCTTTAACGGTTTGCTCACACCGAACCGCTGGGCTAGACATGACACGAATGCCTTCAGGCAACTGTCGATCTAACCACTGACTCATCCTGACTGCTTGCTTTTCACCCTTAGGCGTGAGAGTGCGTGAAAGGTCATCTTGGCCTTCCAAGGCATCAAACGCTTCAGCATGTCGCCAGAAAATTAAATCCATCTTTGACTCTTTTCAAGTTTCGACGAATAAGTTCAACTCAACGAGACCTTGTTTGTGCTGGAGAATACTTCTGCATTAAAAGCGCTTGCGCACTTTGAGGTTTTCGCCCCTGTTTCTCTACGCGGCGGTATTTACCGTCTGCATCGAGCGTCCAAGCATTTCGCGTATCGTGCAAGTAGGCCAGCAAACATTCATCAATCAGTCTTTGTCGCAGAGACAGCTCAAACACAGGCCAAGCCAGCTCTACTCTCCGGGTCATGTTGCGGGACATCCAATCGGCGCTTGAAAGATAGAAGTCTTGCACTGTATCGGTCTCAAAGAAAAAGACCCGAGAGTGTTCTAAGAATCGGCCAATGATTGACCGAACGCGAATATTGTCAGTCTTGCCTGGAATGCCAGCAGGCAACATGCACGCGCCCCTGACGATCAAATCAATTTGGGCACCCTTTTGACCTGCAGAAATGAGTGCATGGACAAGCACCGGATCCGTTAGGGAATTCATTTTTGCAACAATTCTGGCCGGCAAACCTTTGGCCGCGGCAGCACCTACGGCCTCAATCTTTTCCACCATGTTCTTTTGCAGAAAGAATGGCGCAGACCACAACTTATTCATTCTGCCCAAACGGCTGGGACTTGCAAGATGAACAAACAAGGTTTCCATGTCTGCAGTCATGCGCACATCGCTGGTGAGATAACTCAAGTCTGTATAGAGCTTTGCAGTTCTAGGGTTGTAGTTGCCTGTAGACAAGTGGCCGTAGCGCTTGAGCACACGCCCCTCTCGCCTTGTGACCAATAACATTTTGGCGTGCGTTTTTAAGCCAACCACACCATACACAACTTGCGCACCAACAGACTCCAATTGCTCTGCCCAATTGATGTTGGCTTCTTCGTCGAAACGGGCTTTGAGCTCGACCACAGCAGTTACTTCTTTTCCGCGCCGTACCGCTTCTCGGAGTAAATTCATCATGGCAGGGTCACTGCCAGTTCGGTAAATGGTTTGTTTGATCGCCAGCACTTGGGGGTCTTCTACAGCCTCTTTGAGGAAGGCCAAGACGCCATCAAAACTTTCAAAGGGTTGATGAATCAGCACATCTCCTTTTTGCAAGCGTGCAAAAATGGATTCGCCTTGCTTCAACTGCTTTGGAAAACTAGATTGATAAGCTGGAAAAAGCAATGCAGGATCGTCCACCAAGTCAATGAGCTGGCTAAGACGAACCAAATTCACAGGCCCTGCAGCACGGAACAAAGCAGATTTTGGCAAGCTGAATTGTTTGAGTAAGAAGTCAGACAAATGTTCAGAGCAGCTGTCTGATACCTCTAAACGCAATGCTTGTCCGTACTGACGGTGTTGTAGGCCCTTGCGCAAGGCTGTCCGCAAGTTTTCAACTTCTTCTTCATCGACTGACAAATCAGAGTTTCGAGTGACTCGAAATTGCGAAAAATGTCCGACTTCTCGACCTGGAAATAGATCATTCAAATGCGCGCGAATGACACTGGACAACAGTACAAATGCTTTGCTATGTCCCGCCACCTTGGCAGGAAGCGGAATGACCCTGGGCAAAACTCTTGGAACTTTGACAATGGCAATGTCGTTGGAGCGACCAAACGCATCCTTGCCAGACAACTGGACAATGAAGTTCAGGGATTTGTTGGCAACTTGTGGAAATAGGTGAGCAGGGTCGAGTCCTACAGGTACCAAAAGTGGATTGACTTCACGTCTAAAATAATTTTTAACCCAGTTTTTTTGAACCAAATTTCTATCTGCATGAGAAAGAAGTTTAATGCCTTCTTTTTGCAAACTGGGCAGCAAAACGGCGTTGTACAAACCGTATTGTTCGTTCACCAAATCTCTGGCAGTGTTGTAGACAGTCTCAAATGTCTTGGTGTTGTAAGTGCTTTTTTCGTCACCATTTCGGAATGCCGACATGTGCAAGTCAGCTCGCACTTCGAAAAACTCATCTAAGTTAGACGACACAATGCAAAGGTAACGAAGCCGCTCTAGCAGGGGAACCTCTGGTCGTTTTGCCCAGTCCAAGACTCGCTCATTGAAAGCCAATATGCTGACATCTCGATCCAGCAACTCTATGCCAGAATTTGAATCATCTGAAGTCAATGAAATAGGCTTTCTCAATTGGTCGCATCCATTCTTAAACAAGGAATATGCCGCACAATTTTAAATAGGCTCCAAAGTATTGTTGGACCAAAAAGTTTCAATTTAATGACAATTTGATGAATGTCATAAATTGGTGTGCAATGTTTCAATTGTTACAGACTTTTCTGCATACGAGAGACAGGTGAGGCCTTTAATCTGAACTGCCAAGCTCTAAATCGCAACCAAACAGTTCTTATTAACAGGTGCGAGAACCAAATAGCGATCAAAGAAAACACAATGTCGCTTAAGAAATGTCCCCCTTGCGCTATTCTTGTTAGGCCAATCAAACCACCCACGACCAAACCCGTGAAAAGCCAAAATTGACGCTTTCTACGAATGCCAAACATTCCGAAGGAAATCAGGGCAAAGCCAACCGCAGAATGTCCGCTGACAAATGAGCAGTTTGTTTGACAAAATTGGCTTGGCACAAAGACAGGGACGAATGCAGTAGGACCCGCAAAAGCCTGCACATCACGTGGGCGCGGGCGACCCATACCATCCTTTAAAACTGTATGTACCAAGAGTCCAATGCCAATCACAACCACTGCAACAAAGGCAGAAGCACGGCGCCAATTTCTTCTTGAAACTCTAGGTGGCATCAAGACAGCCACCGTCAAAAGAAGAATTGAACCCACAAACAGAACGCGACCAGCCCATGGTGTGCCGTGATAAAAAACTTTGACTAACCACATGTCGTTAGCAGGGAAGTTTCCGTTATTTGCGTAAAACAAATGAGATACCCACAGGTCTAATTCTGGGTAAACACTGAAAATCAATGTCGCAAACAAGAACAAGGCCATGCAACCTGGTATGCAATGTAAATGTCTATTCAAAGCTCGCTCGAGAAATACTCGCATCGAATGTGTCATGGCTTGCTCCTCAATAGCTCTGGCGCCTTCACTACCGCTAGGGGCCCAATGACCGCCAGAGTCTCCCACTCCATAGGCCAATAAGGTTTGGTGTTCTTGACCAAAGCCATCTCGCCAGGCAATGGCTCTCGTCTTGGAGCCTCTTGCTGTCTGTAAGTGGCAAACGAAGGAAGATGAACGCGCCATTGAACAATGGTGTTGGTGTTATCGCGAAACTTCAAAGCCAGACCCTGCACAGGTGCTTGGATTGTTTGCGCCCACCAAGGCAATACAACGAGCGCTAAGACGCTGGCTTGAAAAACCGAAAAAGAAATAAACCCAAGCCCTTGGGTCATGTAAGTGTTAGCAGGCTTTACAACACGCATGAAATAATTCAAGGTGGGCGCAAGATAAAGAAGCAAAGGGACTGCAAATAACCAAACCTTCATCTGGGTTTGTGGCGAGCCCTCTAACAAGGCCTTGTAAAAAACATCTGTCACCCATTCAGGATGCTGCTGCAAATAACTGGGTAGCAACAACATCGCAGCCAAACCAGAAATTGCAACAGCCCAGGTCAAGGACCACATTAGGCGGCTTGCAGACAATGCAGCAGAAGTTAACAACAGGCATACAGCAGGGCCGGCATACAATAAATAATGTGGCAGCTTGGTATTGGCAATGCTGAAGAAACAAAATACAAAGGCAAACCAAATCCATGCGTACTTGAAGAACGGCTGTTGCCATTGAGTTCGGACATTGGCAATGGCACTCAAACACAAGGTCGACCAAGGCAACCACAACAATGGCAAAGCAACTAGGAAGTAAGCCCAATGGCCTGAGTGCCCCTCCATGCTGCCCATGAAACGCTCGACGTTGTGCTTCAAGAGAAATCCATTGATGAAATTTTGACCATGCCTTGCATAGGCATAGAGGTACCAAGGACAAGACACTGCAAGCAAAATCAGCCAAGCGACCCCATCAGAAAACAGTGCCTTAAGAGGCGTGCGCGCTTGAGGCATGAGCAAACCGTAAATGGCCAATGTGCCCAATGGCACAACAATGGCCACGGGCCCTTTCACCAAAAGCCCTAAAGCAACCCAGAGGGCTAACTTCCTGCGGGACGCAACACTGTTAGAACTGACAACTCGCCAGAGATCTATAAAAATCAAAACGAAGAAAAGACCCAACAAGGCATCTGCTGTTGCGGTTCTTGCCATCGCCCAAGGACCCAAACTTGTGGCTGAAATGACGGCAGCCAATAAGCCAGCACGAGGACCCCAAAGTTGCTGCGCAAACCGAGCCAACGCTAAACTTGCCAGCCAACCGGACAAAGCCGAGGGCAATCTAAATGCAAACTCGTTTAAACCAAAAATAGATGCACTGATCGCTTGTAACCAATAAACACCAATAGGTTTGTCAAAGCGGTCCAGTCCGTTCAGGGTGGTATGACTCCAATCACCAGATACCAACATCTCGCGCGTGGCTTCCGAGAATGCACCTTCATCCACATCAAATAACAGCGCTTGATCTAACCCGAGCAAAAATAAGCCAAGCAAGGCCAGAGCACCCAACGCCCATTTGAGCGTCAATGAATTGGCTTGATCACTTGATGACATGCCAAGCCTCGTTGTGAGGTGTCGTGACGTCGTTCAGCGTGTGATAAGAATTGAATTTACCGGCATCGTAATAAGTGCGCATCAAAATCTCTGCAATGACACCCGTTGTCAACAGTTGTACGCCACTGACAACAGCAAAGAATCCGAGAAACATCAAGGGTCGATTGCCAATTGATTCACCCATGAACTTCAAAATACCAAGGTAAGCCAAAATCAAAAGACCTATGCCTGTGACGATACTGCCAAGCCCACCGAAGAAATGACCAGGCCGTGAACCAAAACGTAAGAAATAGTGAATAGACAAAAGGTCGAGCAAGACTCTAAAGGTGCGCGAAAGACCATATTTAGATTGGCCTTTCATTCTAGGAAAATGCGACACAGGTATTTCCGCCATTCTCATAGGCGATGTCACGGTGGCTAACCAAGCCGGAATAAATCGGTGCATCTCACCATACAGGCGTATCTTGCGCAGCACAGAAGCTCTAAAGGCTTTCAAGCTACAACCAAGGTCTTGAAAATTAAGGCCACTGACATTGCGAATCAAACGATTGGCTAATTTTGAAGGTATCTTTCGAAGCCACAAACCATCTTGTCTGTTTTGGCGCCAACCTGCCACCATGTCGAGGTCATTGGACAGCAAATGCTGAACCAATTTTGGAATGTCGCGCGGGTCATTTTGCAAGTCACCGTCCATGGTCACAATCACATCACCTCGAGCGGCATCGATGCCTGCCTGCATCGCGGCCGTCTGCTTAAAATTCCGAAGCAAACGAATCAAGCGAACATGTGGCCCTGCAGCTTTGGCTGCTAAATTCAATTGGTCCCAAGTAGCATCGCTGCTACCGTCATCGACGACGATCAGTTCCCATGGAAATGGGTAGTTCAATAATGCGCTTTGAACCGCTTGAATCAAATCCCCCGCCAACTCTTCTTCGTTGTACATGGGCACAACAACAGAAAGCTGATGTGACTGCATTGGGGCATCTACCTTCAAGGTCAAGTGCTCGGAATTAGACATGGGCACCATTCTGCTTTGATTTGAAATTTTCTAGTCGCAATGCGTTAAACGACAAGGCCACCACAGCGCCTAACAATGAAATGCTCAGAAAAAAGATATGGGTTAACAAAACGCTACCCATCAAGCCCTTCATCTCTTGCCAAGTTAGACCCAAGCCTGTCCAAACGCCAGCCTCGTACGTGCCTAACCCCGCGGGACCTGTCAATGGCAACATCGCAGAAAGCTCACCGGTCAAAGCGCCCCGCAAGGTTTGAAAGCTGTCTAAACCTGTCAAATTTGAAAGCAGCAGAGAAACAACCAGTATCTTGACAATCCAGTTAGCAGCAGACCAAAACCAGCCCCAAGCACTGGATCTCTGGTGCAAAAATGCCCGTACTTGTCGAATCAAAAAGTGGCGAGACCGCAGCAGTCGAAGCCACCATGTCTTGGTTAAAAAACACAAACTGATGACAAGCAGAAAAGCCGCAATTCGCAACTCAGCGCTAAAAAAAGGCAACAACAAAAATGCCAGTGAAAGCAATACGATGCCGTCTTGGAATCTCAACCACAACAAGCTTCGAATACATTGTTGCAGTGACACATTCAGTAATTTTTGCACCAATACCGGATAACCCAATTCACCGACTCGGAACGGGACAAGCACCACGGCGGCATTGTGAATAAAGGTTAAGCTCAACGAATCCCACAAACTGATCTTGCCATGCGTCCGCCATTCAGACTTGAAACGA
>SXXD01000027.1 GCA_005789685.1 Burkholderiales bacterium | reverse complement strand
TCAAAATCAATTTGCTTTGGCTGGATTCCAAACTGACGGTTTGATCGGAGGGCATGGTGCGCAAAATGTCGATCAGTTTGCGCGCACCCACCGTGGTGGTGAAGTCGCCGGCATCGCCATCCATTTCGGCGGTGGTGCGAATTTGGATTTCAAGATCGCTGGTCGTCAACTGCAGAGCTTTACCCGTTTTGCGAATCAACACATTGGCCAAAACAGGCAGTGTGTGACGACGTTCCACAATGCCAGAAACGGATTGCAAAACGGACAGCAATTTGTCTTGGGTGGCCTTCAGTACGATCATGTCTTCCTCTGTTTTAGGGGGCCCCGATTTGGATTTCGGGCGCACCTCGATTTTCGCTGATTTTTAGTCTCAAATTGAGCTTTTGACGGCTTAATTCAGCATTCTTTAGGGGGGCTCGGCCGCCCACCCCAAACTTAGCCTTTGAGGGTTTGCTCTAAAACGTGCAATTGTTGGTTCAGCTCGGTCAGTTGCTGGCGTTCTGCGCTGATTTTTCGCACAGCATGCAAGACCGTGGTGTGATCGCGCCCACCAAACAACTCGCCAATTTCAGGCAAGCTTTTTTGGGTCAATTCTTTGGCCAAGTACATGGCAATCTGACGCGGCCGGGCAATGCTGGCCGGGCGCTTTTTGGAGTACATGTCGGCGACCTTGATCTTGTAGTAATCGGCCACCGTTTTTTGAATGTTTTCGACGCTGATTTGGCGGTTCTGAATGGACAGCAAGTCGCGCAGGGCTTCACGTGCCAGTTGGATGGAAATTTCTTTCTGATTAAAACGCGAATACGCCAAGATTTTGCGCAATGCGCCTTCTAGCTCACGCACGTTAGAACGCACGTTCTTGGCCACAAAGAAGGCCACCTCTTCAGGCATGACACTGCCTTCGCTGATGGCCTTGTTGATCAAAATGGCCACCCGCATTTCAAGCTCGGGCGGCTCAATGGCCACCGTGAGGCCCGAATCAAACCGGGATACCAAGCGCTCATGGATGTCAGCCAAGCCTTTGGGATAGGTGTCGCTGGTCATCACAATGTGCGACTTTTTGGCCAGCAAGGCCTCAAAGGCGTTGAAAAACTCTTCTTGGGTGCGATCTTTGTTGGCAAAGAATTGCACGTCGTCAATGAGGAGCAAATCGAGCGAGTGGTAACGGTGCTTAAACTCGTCAAATGTTTTGCGTTGATAGGCTTTAACCACATCCGAGACAAACTGCTCAGCGTGAATGTAGAGAACTTTGGCGTCGGGCCTGTCAGCCAACAACTTGTTGCCCACCGCATGCACCAAGTGGGTCTTGCCCAAACCCACGCCACCGTAGATGAAAAGTGGGTTGTAAAGGTGGCCGGGCATGGTGGCTACATGCATGGCTGCAGCGCGGGCCATGCGGTTGGCAGAGCCTTCCACCAAGGTGTCAAAAGTGAGGGCCGTGTTCAAACGGTGACGATGGCCATCGGCGGGCACTTCATCGGGTGCATCGACTGTTTCTGGTCTGGCTTCCAAAGCAGCTTTTGCCATTGAAAATGCTGTTTTTCCTTGAACTTCTCTGGTAGCAAGTGCTAACTCTATTTGAATTTTTTGGCCGTGCAATCGAGACAAGACGTCGGCCAATTTGGCGCTGTATTGGGCCCGTATCCAATCTAATTTGAATCGGTTGGCCACAAACAATGTGACCTTAGAAAGGTCATCTGAAACCTGGGCGGTCAGCGGCTTGATCCAAGTGTTGAATTGCTGCTCAGGGATCTCCTGAGCCAGCTCGTCTAGGCACACCTGCCAAAGCGCTTGGCCAGCTTCATCTGCGTCTGAAGGATGCTGTCCGTTGCTCATTGGCAAGCGCCTAGGGTGTGGACAGATGGTTGTTTCATTGGGCTCAAAAGTAACTTTATCAAGAGTTTATCCACATGCACGGCGGACAGCTTGTGCCATCATAAACCAGAATTTTCAGGTAGGTCCATGGATATTTTCTGGGCTAATCAGGATCAGGGTTTGCCAGCCCCCAGAAAGTTTGCGATAATCGCCGGTTTCCCCCAAAAATATCTGATTCAAAATGAAACGCACTTATCAACCCTCTAAGACACGCCGCGCTCGTACACACGGCTTTTTGGTTCGCATGAAAACACGTGGTGGCCGCGCTGTGATCAATGCACGCCGCGCCAAAGGCCGTAAACGCTTGGCTGCTTAAGCCTGGTTATTGCCCTTGTTGATTGGGCAATCCCATGACTCGGCAGTGGTGTGCAGCGATTAAAAACCCGCCCTCAATTCCAAGCTGCCCTCGCAGGTGGCACGGTTTCTCGCACCCCACATTTCGCATTGCATCGACTCAGTTTGCCTAACTCTGGCACAACTGCAGTCAACCCACAGGTTGAAGATGCGCATCCCCCCCTCTTTCACCCGCAAGCTGTTTGGCTTGGCGCCATGGTGCCCAAACGTTGGGCCCGACGTGCCGTCACTCGCAACACCATCAAGCGACAAATCTACGCCATCAGTGCGCAGTTTGAAGTTCGATTGCCCTGTGCAGCTCACGTTGTTCGCTTGCGGTCAGGATTTGATCGGAAACAATTCATCAGCGCGACATCCACACTTTTAAAGCAGGCTGTCCGGCTTGAGCTAGAACAGCTGTTTGAACACGCAGCCAACAAGCCATGATTCAGAAACTATTGATCGGCATTGTGAAAGGGTATCGCCTTTTTCTCAGCCCTTGGTTAGGATCGGCTTGTCGGTTTGAGCCAACCTGCTCTGTTTATGCCATCGATGCTTTAAAGCAGCATGGCGCCGGAGTTGGCAGCTATCTCACCCTCAAACGCATAGGCCGTTGCCAGCCATGGTGCAACGGTGGCCACGACCCAGTGCCCGAACAAGCACCGAAGTGGCTTTCGCGTTTATTGCATCACCCGTTAACTCACTCCTCTTCGAAGAAGTCTTCATGAACGATATTCGCCGCACCTTTTTATGGGTCATTTTTGGCTTCTCCATGGTTCTTCTATGGGACCAATGGCAGGTATACAACGGGCAAAAGGCCACGTTCTTCCCTGCGCCCACAGCGGCAACCGCCGACAAAGCAGCGGCAGCGGCTACGCCTTCTGCGGTCAAAGACTTGCCCGTTGCATCCGTCCCAATTGCAGCTACCGCCCCGGCGGCCGGGCCCTCACAAGTTCCAGTTCCTGCCAATGAGCCTGTTGCCACCCCAATCGAGCGCATTGACGTCAGCACCGATGTTTTAAAGCTAAGCTTTGACACGGAAGGCGGCTCCCTGGTGCGTTCCGAGTTCTTGAAGTTTGGAGACATCGCTGACCAGCAGAAGCCCTTTGTACTGTTGGACCAAAGCAAGGCTCGCGTCTATTTGGCGCAAACAGGCTTGATTGGCGGCCCCTTTGCTTCGCACAAAACACCCATGAAATTCACTGGCGAGCGAGAGCTAAAAGTCGGTCAAAATGAACTGACCTTGACATTTGAGTCTGCCGAAACGGGTGGCTTGAAATTGGTCAAAACTTACACATTGACACGCGGCAGTTACGCACTGAAAGTTTCGCACAAAGTTGTCAATACAGGCTCGGCGGCAGCGACACCGCAACTCTATGTCCAGCTCGTGCGCGATGGCAACAAACCTGAAGGTGAGTCTTCTTTTTACATGACGTTCACGGGGCCCGCTGTTTACACCGATGCCAAAAAATTCCAAAAGCTAGAGTTTTCCGACATCGAGAAAGGCAAAGCCGATTTTGAGAAAACAACCCAACAGGGTTATGTGGCCATGGTGCAGCACTACTTTGCATCAGCTTGGTTGCTGCCTGAAAACACTTCTCGCGAAAACTTTGCCCGAAAAGTGGATACCAATTTGTACGCCGTTGGCATGATCACGCCCTTCAATGAAGTTGCGCCTGGTCAAACTAAAACCTTGGACGTCACCCTCTTTGTGGGTCCTCAAGAAGAAAAAGTGCTCGAGGCTTTAGCACCCGGCCTGGAGTTGGTCAAAGACTACGGCTGGTTAACCGTTTTGGCCAAACCACTTTACTGGTTGCTCGATCGCTTGTTTAGCTTCTTGCAAAACTGGGGCTGGGCCATTGTGGCCTTGGTGTTCTTGCTCAAGTTGGCGTTCTATTGGCTCAACGCCAAGGCCTATGCCAGCATGGCCAAGATGAAAGCCATCAATCCCAAAATCATGGAAATGCGTGAGCGCCTGAAAGACAACCCACAGCAAATGCAGCAAGAGATGATGCGCATTTACCGAGAAGAGAAAGTCAATCCGATGGGCGGTTGCTTCCCCATCATGGTTCAAATTCCTGTGTTCATCGCGCTTTATTGGGTGTTGCTGGCGTCCGTTGAAATGCGCAATGCGCCCTGGATTGGCTGGATCCAAGATTTGTCAGCACCCGACCCCTACTTCATTTTGCCTGTGGTCATGACGCTGTCTACCATGTTGCAAACGGCACTCAACCCTGCGCCACCTGACCCCATGCAAGCCAAATTGATGTGGATCATGCCTTTGGTCTTCAGCGTGATGTTCTTCTTTTTCCCATCAGGATTGGTGCTCTACTGGATCACCAACAACATTTTGTCCATTGCACAGCAATGGATGATCAATACCAGAATGGGTGTACCGCCGCAGTTCAATCTGCCAAAATTCAATTGAACGCCCGCCATTCAACAGCAGGGCCCATTGGCCTGCATTGAAATGACCAACACAGGGCCGCTCAAGCGGCCCTGTTGCTTTGCCTCATTGATGTTTTAAATTTATGACCGCCATGTTGTCTCGCCATCAAGATCCCATCATTGCCATTGCCACGGCCCCTGGCAGAGGCGCAGTGGGCATCGTGCGAGTTTCAGGTCAGCACTTGAAAACTTGGGCTGACGCTTTTTGCGGCAAGCCACTCCAAGCGCGGCAAGCGCACTACCTGCCGTTCAACGACGACCAAGGTGAGCCCATCGACCAGGGGCTGGCCATCTTCTTTCCTGGCCCTCACTCCTATACGGGCGAGGATGTGCTTGAGTTGCAAGCACACGGGGGCCTTGTGGTCTTGCAGTTGCTCTTAGCGCGCTGCATTGAGTTGGCGAACTCTGTTAACCCGCACACGGGCAAGGTGTTGCTTCAGGGTCTTCGCTTAGCGCAAGCTGGCGAATTCACACAACGCGCATTTCTGAATGACAAAATTGATTTG
>SXXD01000196.1 GCA_005789685.1 Burkholderiales bacterium | reverse complement strand
CGCAAGTCGATGGAGATGAGTTTGCGTTGGGCCACACGCAGTCAAAATGAATTTACGCGGCTTGAAAATCCCAATGCTTTGTTTGGCATTGTGCAAGGCGGCATGTTTGAAAACTTGCGTCAAGAATCTCTTGATCAGTTGGTCGAAATGAATTTTCCAGGTTATGCCATTGGCGGTGTCAGCGTGGGCGAACCCAAAGAACAAATGTTGCAAATCATGGCGCACACACCGCACCGTTTGCCCGCCGAAAAGCCACGCTATCTCATGGGTGTGGGCACCCCCGAAGATTTGGTCGAAGGCGTGGCGCAAGGTGTTGACATGTTTGACTGCGTCATGCCCACGCGAAACGCACGCAATGGCACGGTGTTCACGCGCTTTGGCGATTTGAAGCTGCGCAATGCGCGTCACAAAACCGACCATCAGCCATTAGACGCCTCATGCACATGCCATGCTTGTGCGGGCACTTCAGGCGTGTCTTGGGACGATGGCGGCAGAGAAGGTTTTAGCCGCGCCTACTTGCATCACCTCGATCGCTGCGGCGAGATGTTGGGGCCCATGCTGACCACTATTCACAACCTGCACTATTACTTGAACCTCATGCAAGAAGTGCGCGCGGCATTGGAAGCCGAAAGCTTCTTAAGCTTTCAGGCTCAGTTCAAACAGGCACGCGCTCGCGGCGTTTAAAACTGTTTTTGTTCAAGTGGCTTGTGCAGGTGTGGTGAACACCGTCAACACACCGGTGTAACCATACAAGTGGTGATGGGCAATTTCGCCGCTGGCAAAAAACCCCACCAAAGGTACATCGCCTAAAGCGTGGCGAATCCACTGAAGCTCGGCACTGGGCCCACCAAAGTGCGGACCACCGCGGCCAGAGCAACTGACATACACCGCCCCCGCAATGCGCCTGGCTGGGTGTGGCGCCGCTTCTGCTTCACTGGCTGCCAGCGCGTTGGCAGTTTCCAAACTCAAAGTTTCGGGCTCTAGCTCTTCTCGAATTTCGGCGCAGATGCGCCGAAGGTCTGACTTGGCCGCTTGCAAACTCATCTGACAAAAAGCCAATTTCTGGCCCGCTTGCACATGGTCTGCAATGGCCACGCCTTGGCGTGCAGGGTCGAGTCCAACGATGTGCCGCACTCTGACATCGGCACCTAAGCCGCCTGTTCTGCCAACCCCTTGTTGACCGGCAGACGTGAGCCCCACCAAGGTGCTTCGCACTGCTTTCAAAGCGGCTTGTGGCTCTGACAAGGACACATTCAAATCGGCCATGAGCACATCCAATGCTGGCAAGCCATCGAGTTTGTAAACCACATGCCCTTCGGCTTCCGTGATCTCTCGCTCTTTGCTGATCGGTGCGCAGCCTTGCGTGACGCGCGACAAAATTTGCACCTCAGGAGACCAAGCGACGCCGCTTAAGCCACCCGTCAAAACACCCTGCTTGGGCTCGGCTGAATTCTGCCAAGCAAACTGCACAGCTTGGTTTCGACTGGCCGTTAAGCCGCCAAACAAATACCCCGACTGCGTGCGACCCGCCATTTCGGCAATCAACTCGGCCAAGTCCGGCGTTTGCGGATCTGCATGCACCAAGGCGCTGTGGGCCTTGAACTGAGGCGGCAAGGGTTGTGCACCCGAAAACACTCGGTATTGATCGGCGGGTAAATCGCACAGCATCAAGGCCATGCCCGGTTCGTCAAAATATTCTGCGTTGTTGGCCGCCACCCCCACACCCACGGTGCCTGCCCAATCTTGAACCATGGGCAACTCTTCTCTAAAGTGCGCCAAGATGTCTTCGGCTTCGTTGGCATACGCGTCGGTGATGTACAACAATCCTAGACGCGGATGGGGTGCATGGCCGGGCAATGTCATTTGGGCGCGCAATTGCGCAATGACCAAACCGGCGGCCATTTGCCACTGCGGGTGCGTGGCGTGTCCAAAGGGAAATAAATTCATGGGACTGGTTTTTTGGCGCGCGATGGGCGCGCAGAACTTGAACGCGTTGAAGCAGATCGAGTGGTGCTGGCACTAGGCTTTCGAGTTTTGCTTGATGCTGCCCTTTTCTGACTGGTTTTGGGGCCGTCTTTCATGGCTTTGGCCGCTACATCTTTCACAGCCGCAGCCGCAATGTTTTGAAATTGTTGTGTGAGTGAGCCCCACCACTGCATGGGGTCTACTGCGGGTCCTTGAGTGGCGGTGCCTTCCGGACTTGCTTTGGCCTGATCGCTTGAGCCCGCAGCACGGTGCGTTTCCTCGGACTTGGCCGTATCTTTTGGCTGAAGGTCTGGCATTTTGGCTGTGAAGGCCTTGGCCAGCTCGGACATGTTCACATTCATGCCCTGCAAGGTGGACAAAGTCATTTTTTGGACCTCTAAAGCCTGAATGGTGGCCTTGAGGGCATTGGTGTTTTGCTCCAACCAAAATTGAACCGTTTTGAGTTCTTGAATGCGTTTGTCGAGCTCTTCAACACTCAAGGTTGGTGCGACCCAACTGGCCATGTTGGGCATGCCTTGGGGTGATCCTTTGGCGCCGGGATTTGCGGCTTGCCCTAAGTTTTGCAAAAAATCAAAGCCGGGTACGAATTTTCCAAATCCGAAAGCTGAGGTATCGCTCATGAGGGCTCCTTGTGGTGTGTGTCAAGCGCAAGCTTAACGCATACAGCCCCGCGTCAACTGCGCGACGCAGCAAGGAACGATCAAAGGCTAAGCTCTTTTCTTTGATCCAAATAGGAAGACACGACATGCTGACACTCTGCGGCTTTGGCGCCAGCAACTATCACAACAAAGTTAAATTGGTACTGCTAGAAAAAGGCCTTGCCTTTGAAGAGGAGTTGACATGGGTAGGAGAAACCGACCCCATGGCCAGCCCACTTGGCAAAGTGCCCTATTTGAAAACTGCGCAAGGCTCGGTTTGTGAATCGGCGGTCATGGTGGAGTACATCGAGCAACAGTACCCTGATCACCCTCTCATCCCCGAAGACGCCTTCGCAGCCGCCAAAGCGCGGGAGCTGGTGGTCTTCTTAGATTTGCACTTGGAATTGGTGGCGCGCAACTTGTACGGTGAAGCCTTCTTTGGCGGCAAGGTCAGCGACACTGTCAAGGAAAAAATCGGCGCTCAACTTGAGAAAAATGTGGCCGCGTTTGCAAAATTGGCACTGTTCAAACCCTACATTGGCGGCACTGAATTGAGCATTGCAGATTGCACCGCCGCAGTTCATTTACCTGTGATCACTGCAGCGACCAAAACCATTTACGGCAGAGATTTTTTGGCCGACTTGCCCGTCAAGGATTACATGAAGATGTGGTCTGAGCGCCCTAGCATGCAACGCGTGCAAGCCGATCGCAAAGCCAACAACGAACTCTTCATGTCCCGCATGAAGAGCAAGGCTTAAAACTGGGGTGGCCGGCGCGCTTTTAAGCTGGCCAGTCCCTCTTGAACATCAGGCCCTGAAAAGCCCATGAACTCAAGCGCCAAGGACGCATCGAAACTGGGGCCTGCTTGGCGTAGCCAATTGTTCAAAGCATATTTGGTCCAGCGAATGGCGGATTGACTGCCATTGGCCAAACGATCGGCCACCTCGTAAGCTTTGCTGAGTAACTGATCTTCTTCAACGGCCAAAGACACCAAGCCAATTCGCTCAGCTTCTTCGCCGCTTACGGGCTCACACAGCAACAAATAGTATTTGGCCTTGGCCATGCCGCACAGCAGAGGCCAAATGATGGCCGCATGGTCTCCCGCCGCAACCCCCAAGCGCGTGTGGCCATCCACAATCTTGGCCGTTTTGCTGGCAATGGAAATGTCGGCCAACAAACCTGCCACCAAGCCGGCACCTACCGCTGGCCCATGCATGGCACTCACAATCGGCTTGTCGCAATTGATCACGTTGTAAACCAAGTCGCGCGCCTCTTTCCAGACACGGCTTCGAATGCCGAAATCTCGCGCCATGTCTTCCACCAACGACAAATCGCCACCGCCGGAAAAGCCCAAACCCTCGCCGCGCAACACCGCTGCTCGCACGCTGTCGTCGCGCGAAACATCGCGCCAAATTTCAGCCAATTCCGCATGCCCTTCGTGGCCTGCGGTTGGCAGTTTGCCGTTGCCCCCAGGCCCGCCGGCTTTCATCTGAATGTCCAAGACTGTTTGATTGGCGCCACGTCGCGAGATTCGAAGTGTCTGATAGCGGCTGTAGTCAATGACATGGCTCATGAAGGTCTCCTGAAAAAGCAACCGGCCCTTTTGCCTGATTGCGTTGAACGTCCAACTTAAGCTTAAAGCGGGGCCATTTGCTGGTCAATTTGCTGGTCAATTGCGCCGAACACGCTTTGACCATCTTTGCCTTTCATTTCAATGCGAATGGTGTCACCGAATTTCATGAACTCGGTGCTAGGCTTGCCATCCAAGATGGTTTCGATGGCACGCTTTTCTGCAATGCAGCTATAACCTTTGGGCCACTCGGGCTTCCCGTTGACGTCAACGCTCTTGTTGCTGACCGTACCGCTGCCAACAATGGACCCCGCACGAACGTTGCGTGTTTTACCCATGTGAGCAATCAGTTGGCCAAAGTGAAACGTCATTTCAGGTCCGGCTTCGCACATGCCCACTTTGCGGCCATTCCATGTTGACTGCATGGTCAGGTGCAAACGGCCATGGTCCCAAGCGTCACCCAGTTCATCCAAAGTGACGGCCACAGGGCTGAAGGCGGTTGCAGGTTTGCTTTGAAAAAAGCCAAACCCTTTGGCCAGTTCGTTGGGAATTAAGTTGCGCAGACTGACGTCATTGGCAAGCATGACCAAGCGAACGCCATCGAGCGCATTTTCTGGGGAGACACCCATGGGCACATCGCCGGTGATGACAGCAATTTCAGCTTCAAAGTCGATGCCAAAGGCTTCATCCCGACACACCACCGGATCGCAAGGGCCCATGAAATCATCGCTGCCGCCTTGGTACATGAGAGGGTCGGCGTAAAAACTTTCAGGCACCACAGAACTGCGCGAGGCTCGCACCAATTCAACGTGGTTCAAATAGGCAGAGCCATCGGCCCACTGATAAGCTCGGGGCAATGGGGCCATGCATTGTTTAGGGTCAAAAGGAAAGGCGTGGCGCGCCTTGCTGCCGTTCAAGCTTTGGTACAAGTCTTCCAACTGCGGCGCCAAAAAGTTCCAGTCGTCCAAAGCTTGTTGCAACCGCTGTGCAATGCCCGTCGCATAATGTGCTGTGCTCAAGTCGCGCGAGACCACGACCAATTGGCCGTCTCGCGAACCGTCTTTGTAAGTCGCTAATTTCATGTTGGCACCTCAAAATAGAATCTCAATGTCAGAATTCAAACTGAACGACATCGATTCAAACAGGAATTAGTTTAACCATTCTCGCTCTCGCTAAAATGACGTCAGATTGACATGCAAGCCACAGCCACTTTATTCCTTGCCACTCGCCCCCTTGGGAACGAATCCCAGCAGCGGCGAGCTTTGGCGGCATTGGTGGTATTGGTTTTGGGCGTTCACCTTTGGTTTTTACTTTCGTCTGGGGCCGGTATCTGGCGACTTCAGCCTGAATCTCAAAAACTGGGGCCCTTGCAAACTCGGGTATTGAGTTCTGGTGTTTCGCAAACACCACCGACCATCCCAAGCACCGAGAAAACAAAGCAAGTTGCACCGGCCAAACCCAAGGCACCCGAAAGCCCCAACACACCTTCCACAGCAGGCATCAGTGCCGTGCCATCCTCTGGGCTACCTGCGCCAGAAGAAAGCCCAGTTTTACCCAAATCTGAGCAGCCTTCAGAAGCTTTGCCAAACTTAAGCCAACAAGCTCCGACAGTTGAGGACGTAGCACCTTTGCCATCCGAAACGGTGGCCGTAGCAAGCGCCCCCCCGCCGCCGCCTTCGAATGCCCTCACGGCCAAACCTGGCGACTTCCCTCCCAACATCCAAATTAATTACCAGCTCACGGGCCAAGAGCGGGGCTTGACTTACCACGCATCGGGCTCGCTAAAGTGGCAAACCCAAGCAACTCCCGATGCCCCCAGTGCGCCCCCTTCGCCCATGGCCTATGAGGCAGAACTTCGTGTCAGAGCATTCCTGGTTGGGAGCCGCGTTTGGCGCAGTGTGGGCGTGTTGACTGAAGACGGCTTAAGCCCTTTTCGTTATTCAGACAGTTGGCGAGGCGAGCGCGCAGCCCATTTCGACGCAACTCAAAACAAGATCAGTTTCAGTGGCAATACGCCCAGTGTTGCCCTGCAAGCAGGGGCGCAAGATCAGGTGAGCCTGTTCATTCAAATGGCCGCCACGGTAGCCGCTAAAAATTTCAAACTTGGCTCGGAGCTCAATGTTCAAACAGCCACGGCGCGTGACGCGGTCAATTGGGTCCTGACATTCAAGTCAGAAGAATTGATAGAAGTCGATGGCAAGCAACTGGCCGCTCAGCGTTGGGTTTGCTTGCCAAGAGGAAAGTTCGACAGTCAAATTGAAATGTGGCTTTCACAATCGCACGGCGGTTTGCCTGTGCGAATCAAAATTAGCCAAGTTACTGGCAACTTCATTGACATGGAAATGCGCGACTCCGAAACATTGCCAGCCTTGCCCTCTTGAAAATATTTCCAACAACCCTATTTAAAGTAGACAGACTTAGGTCAGAATGTCACTATGAACTTGTTGTACGAATCTGAATCTTTTGCCGTCATGCATGTGTTGGCCAACGACACCGGTGAGGCGACACCTATCTCAGCACCCCCCATGTTAGAGCGACATGGGTTCGAAATTGTCGACAAACGATCGGGCAAAGAGGTTTACCTCGATGGCTCTTGGGCAGAAATGTTCCAAATGCACATTCAGGCTTGGCAACAAAACACCCCTACACAAGAAGAAGTGGAAGACACTTTAGAGCGTTATACGGGCCTGGCACAGCAGCCCGTTGTGGTTCACTAGTTTTCCTTTTAAAGCTTGCTCAATCGGCTTTGGAAAAGCCGTAATTAGCGAGTCCTTGGCTGGGCATCAAGCATGTTTTCGAATGCTGTCAGCCAGCACATTGACCATTGTGTCGATGTGCTCTTTTTCCACAATGTAGGGCGGACACAGAACCAGGTTTTCGCCTGCAGCTCGCACCAAAACACCCTTGTTGTAGCAGTCTAGGAAAATGTCGTAGGCGCGCTTGCCAGGAGCGCCCGCGATGGACGACAGCTCCACCGCACCTGCCAAGCCCAGGCTTCGGATGCCAATGACATTGGGCAGACCTTTGAAGGCGCTGTGCATGGCGTCTCCCAGCACAGGCCCCATTGAACCTGCGCGTGCAAAGAGGTTTTCGTCCTTGAGCAGTTTCAAAGTGGCAATGGCTGCGGCGCAAGACACAGGGTGGCCTGAATAGGTATAGCCATGGAAAAACTCAATGGCGTAATCGGGTGCGCCAGAGTTCATCATGGCGTCGTAAATAAAATCGCGGCAAACCACACCGCCCAAAGGAATGACGCCATTGGTCACGCATTTGGCAAAGTTGAGCATGTCGGGCACCACACCGTAATAGTCGGCGCCGAAGTTGGTGCCCATGCGGCCAAAGCCTGTGATCACCTCATCAAAAATAAGCAAAATGCCGTGCTTGTTGCAAATTTCGCGCAGGCGCTTCAGGTAACCCTTGGGCGGCAAATACCAACCCGCAGAACCCGCGACTGGCTCGACAATGATGGCGGCCACATTGCTGGGGTCGTGCAAGGCCAAAATGCGCGTTTCCAGCTCCACCAGCGGGTCTTCTTGCCAGACGGGTTCTTCGTTTTGAATGTAGGCATGGTTCACTGGGTCGTGAATGAAGCGCATGTGGTCAACACGGGGCAGCAATTGAGCGCCATAGACCTTGCGGTTGGCTGGCAAACCGCCCACACTCATGCCGCCAAAGTTCACGCCGTGGTAGCCCTTTTCTCGTCCAATGAACACATTGCGGTGGCCTTCCCCGCGGGCTCGGTGGTAGGCCAAGGCGACCTTCAAGGAGGTGTCGGCGGCTTCAGAACCTGAGTTACAAAACAGCACCTTGTTCAAATCGCCAGGACACAACTCTGCAATCATTTGAGCGGCTTGAAAGGCCTGGTCGTTGCTGATTTGAAAGGCTGTGGCGTAGTCGAGTGTGTCGAGCTGTTTTTTGATGGCTTCGGCAATGGGCCTGCGGTTGTGACCCGCGCCCACACACCACAAGCTAGAAATGCCATCGATCACTTGACGGCCATCGTGGGTGGTGAAGTGAATGCCTTCAGCGGCCACAAAAATGCGCGGCTCTTGCTTGAAATGGCGATTGCCTGTGAAGGGCAACCACTGGTGCTCCATGTTGAAGGCCGCCGCAGGGGTGCTGGCAGGCCTCATTGAGGAGAGGAGGGTATCTAAATATGCCATGAGTGTGCCTCTTAGCTTCTAACAAGCATTGATTTTGAACCCTCAGTGTAAATTGCCCCACCCTAGATCGCAATCATTATTTCAACAGCCCTGACACAAAGTCACGACAGTTTTGACCTCTGGTGCGCAAGGAAAAGCCCCATACACAGAACTTAGCCGCCTTCCCTGCGACAATGCTCACCATGAATCATGCCTACATTTTGACGCTTTCCTGCCCCGACAGAACGGGCATCGTGCACGCTGTTTCGGGGTTTTTACTGGAACGTGGCGGCAACATTGAAGAAGCAGCGCAATACAACGACCCCGCAACAGGATTATTTTTCATGCGCGTGCAGTTTGCCTGCAAACCAGTGAACGAAGCCGATTTGCGTACCCAGTTGGTCAGTTTTGCAGCCCCCTTCCAAATGACATGGAACCTGCACAGCACCACACAGCCCATGCGCACGGTCATTTTGGTCAGCAAAGAGGGCCATTGCCTGAACGATTTGCTGTTCCGCTGGAAAAGTGGCTTGCTGCCCATCGACATTCGTGCCATTGTCAGCAACCATCGGGATTTTTACCAATTGGCGGCCAGCTACAACGTACCGTTTCACCACATTGCGGTTACCGCCGCCAACAAAGCCGAAGCCGAGTCCAAGCAATTCGAGATCATTCAATCAGAAGGTGCAGAGTTGGTGGTGTTGGCGCGCTACATGCAAATTTTGTCAGACGATTTGTGTCGCAAGTTGTCCGGCCGTGCCATCAACATTCACCACTCCTTCTTGCCCAGCTTCAAGGGTGCCAAGCCTTACTACCAAGCGCATGACCGTGGTGTCAAATTGATTGGCGCCACAGCACACTATGTCACGGCCGATTTAGACGAAGGCCCTATCATTGAACAAGACGTGGCGCGTGTGGACCACTCCAAAACGGTAGACGACCTCACCACCCAAGGCCGCGATACTGAAAGCCAAGTGCTGGCACGCGCTGTGAAGTGGCACAGTGAACACCGTGTGCTGTTGAATGGCCACAAAACCGTGATCTTTAAATAGTTTCGAACATCATTCTGAATGCCTTTTTGAATTGAGAATTTGACATGAACGCACTGACCAACATAGAGGCGCTGTCTCGCGCAGATCGTCAAGCGCAAGTCGTGCGCGCCTTGAGCGCTGTGATGCCCGCGCACACCTTGCTCTTCACCTTGGAAGACACCGTACCTTATGAGTGCGATGGTCTGACGGCTTACCGTGAAAGACCCCTTGTGGTGGCCTTGCCTGAAACCGAAAGCCAAGTTCAAGCTGTTTTAAAAACTTGCCACGCCTTGGCGGTGCCTGTGGTGGCCCGCGGTGCAGGGACCGGTTTGTCGGGCGGCGCCATGCCCCACAAACTGGGTGTCACCTTGTCGATGGCCAAGTTCAATCAGATCCTCAAAATGGACCCCGTGTCTAGAACCGCAGTG
>SXXD01000195.1 GCA_005789685.1 Burkholderiales bacterium | reverse complement strand
GGTAGAGCGTCGCGTGAAGCATGCTTTGTACGGCAAGATTGTTGCCAAATCAAGCAAGTACCACGCACATGACGAAACAGGACAATATGGCATGGGCGACGTGATTGAAATCACCGAGAGCAAGCCAATTTCCAAAACCAAGAACTGGGTTGCCACCCGCTTGGTTGAAAAGGCTATTGCGATTTAAGCTTTATCAGCTCACATCAGCAAGCTTTGCAAAAACGACTCACAATAGTGGGTCGTTTTTTTCGTCGGTGTGTTAATTAAACGCATCCCTTTCCAGTCGTTTTTCAGTACCATTTTTAAAGGAATCGCCATGATCAAAGTTGGAGACACCATTCCCGCAGTCACATTGACTGAGTTCGTCGAAGTAGAAGGCAATGGCTGCAGCATTGGCCCCAACCCTGTTGATGTTGCCAAGGCCTCAGCTGGCAAAACCATTGCTTTGTTTGCTTTGCCAGGCGCTTTCACGCCCACCTGCTCAGCTAAACACGTGCCGGGTTATGTGGCGCAATTCGATGCCTTGAAAGCCGCAGGCGTCGATGAAATTTGGTGTGTCAGCGTGAACGATGCGTTTGTGATGGGCGCATGGGGCCGCGAGTTGCAAAGCACGGGCAAAGTTCGCATGATGGGTGACGGCAGTGCTGACTTCACAAAAGGCACTGGCCTGACTTTGGATCTCACAGCACGTGGTATGGGCCTGCGCAGCAACCGCTACTCAATGCTTGTCAAAGACGGCAAGGTGGCGACTTTGAACATTGAGGGCCCTGGTAAATTTGAAGTCAGTGACGCTGACACCCTGTTGTCACAAGCCAAAGCTTAAACACAGCAGAGCTTCAATACACAAGCCAAGCTGGACGCACTTCAAAGCATGACGCGAAGATAGTGCGCTCCAGCCAAGGGGTTGTGATAGTAGGGTGCAACCTCTTCGAAGCCTAAGTCTTCGTAAAGCGCCCTTGCTGTTTCCATCTCGTCTAGCGTGTCTAACAAGACGCAGTTGTAGTCGCATTGGCGAGCCGCATCCAAAATACTTTCAGCCAATTGACGTCCTAAGCCAAGACGGCGAAAAGCCGGTCTGACATACAAGCGCTTCATTTCTGAGGCATTGGGCGAATCGGCTGAGTCTAAAGGGCGCAGTGCACAGCAGCCAGCAATTTCTTGGTTGACCTTGGCCAACAAAAGAGTACCTCGGGGCGGCGCATACTCACCCGGCAATTGAGCCAACTCCGACTCAAAGTCTTGAAAGCAAAGATCGACACTGAGCGAGCGTGCGTATTCTAGAAAAATCTCGCGCACGGCCAACATGTCTTCTGCAGAAGTTGCTTCGAACAGAGAGATCGTGGGTTGTGAAGGTGCAGACAAGAGAGTCGATTTTGCGCGTAATGGTCAAAACAAGTTTAGCGTTAAATAGCGTTGCTTAGACGGCCGTAGCACCCAGATTAATCAGGACATACACCAAGCCGGCGCTGACCAAGATGCACAGAACAGCCAACAACCAATTGGCAGGCCCATCTTTGGATGACTGTGCTGGCGTTGCGCTGGTTTTATCGCCCTTCAACATGGCGATGGTCAGGTTCTGTTTCTTCTTTACCAAATACCAAAGGATGGCTAAAAGATGGACTGCCACCAACAAAAGTATGAAGGTTTTACCAAAACCTTTGTGCCAGGAAGTGGCCAGACTGACGCTGCTACCTGAAACAAGGCTGACCAAGGGACCCGCATTAGAAATCTCGTCATCACTAAAGAGGCCAGTGCTCACTTGCAGGGTTAACAAAGCCAACATGGCGATGACGGCCAGAGAGCCCAAGGGGTTGTGGCCCAGAAACGGGGTGTGTGTCACTGATGTTTTGAAATACTGCCGAATTAATTCAGGCGCGCATGCCAATTGACGCCAGCGAGACCAGTGGCCACCGCAAAAACCCCAGATGAATCTAAAAATGAGCAGGCTAAGCACCGCATAACCACATTTGAAATGCCACACCATCGCGTTACCACCCACATTGCCCGTAATCACCAAAGCAAGGACCAATATTGCCAATGTCCAATGGAAGATGCGAGTTGGCCAATCCCAAATGCGAATTTGAATCATGCGATGTCTTTCAATGCGAAAGACGCATTGAGCAGGGGTTTTAAAATCATGAGAAACTATAAGTTAGTTCAACGTCATTAGGAATATGCATGAAAAAACATTTCGCTATGGTCTCTGGTTTGTTGTCTGTTTTGCTGGCACTCCCAGCGGCAGCGCAATTTGCAAAACCCGAAGATGCCATCAAATATCGCAAAGCCAGCTTCACTGTGATGGGCGCGCACTTTGGTCGAGTTGGTGCCATGGCCGCAGGCCGAGTGCCCTACGACGCAAAGGCCGCAGCTGAGAATGCGGACATTGCTTTGGCCATGTCAAAGTTGCATTGGACCGCTTTCCCAGAGGGTTCAGACAAAGGTGAAACCCGTGCCAAGCCAGAGATTTGGAAAGACGCCGCCAAGTTCAAAGATGCGGCTGACAAAATGCAAGCCGAGCTGGTTAAAGTTTCTGCCGCAGCCAAGCAAGGCAATTTAGATGCGTTGAAAACTGCCTTTGGCCCCGCTGGCGCCACTTGCAAAAACTGCCACGATAATTTCCGCAAAGAATGATGCTTATTGATCAGCGCATGCCAACAGCAGCGCTGTCAATTCTTTCGGGGCACTGATCATCGGGTCGTGCCCCGTTTTCATTTCAATCACGCTGGCGTTCTGCATCCAAAGGCCATCCCAAAATTGTGGGTCAAGAACACGGCGACGCACGGCATCGATGGTTGCCAGTGGCGGCACCGTGCAATTGATGAAGGTGCGAGGAACACTTGCAACGCGAGCCGCATCAAAGTTCAGAACATGCCGGTAGGTTCCGCCGGGATGAGGCGTTTGCCGCCTTTGTACCCAATCGTAATCTGCATCAGCTAGACCAAACACAGAAGGGTCGGGCGGTGGGAAGCTGTTGTTGATGCTTTCGGCAGCGGCATCGATGCGTGCCTTTTGCGTGGCACTGGCATGCGTGCTGCTCCAACTCTCGCCTGGTTTGGGAACCACTGCGTCGAGGTAGACCAAATGCTTTAAACGATGTGCGCGTCTGTCCGCAACCGCTGTGCCCAACATGCCGGCATAAGAGTGCACCACCAAAATGGCGTCTTGCATCTCTTGTGCATCTAGCGCTTGCAACACATCTTGCACATGGGTTTCTAAATCAATACCTCGGTGTAGCAAGTGAGAGCGTTCGCCTAGGCCAGTGAGCGTTACGGCGTGTGCGCTGTGGCCTGCACGAATGAGTCCTTCAGTGACATGTTGCCAACACCACGCACCATGCCAGGCGCCGTGAACCAATAAAAATTGCGCCATCAGATCACGCCTTTGCTTTGAAGTCTTTCAATCTGCGCATCGCTGTAGCCCAGCACTTCGTTCAGCAGTTGTGCGGTGTGTTGCCCTAATTGAGGCGGCGCATGGTCTTGCCGGACAGGTGTGAGGCTGAGCTTCAAAGGACTGGCCACCAAGCGCAAATCTTTTTGATGAGGGTGCTGCCAAGTGTCAATCATGTTGCGCGCTGCCACTTGGGGATCTTC
>SXXD01000194.1 GCA_005789685.1 Burkholderiales bacterium | reverse complement strand
TTGATGTTTTTTAACCATGAACGGCGCCACCGCAAATCTTGCGGACGTCCGTGCGAGAAAAAATATGACTGACGCTTTTGAAGTGCAGGACGACTTGTCGTCTGCGCAATCCTCTACGAACGAAACTTTCGTGACCGAAACATTGGCGCTTGATGCAGCCGATGTCAATGACAACGAAGCCATCGATGCCGAGATCACACCCGAGCAGCCCAATGGATTTGTGCTGTTGGGCTTGGCACCAGAATTGGTTCAAGCTGTGGCCGACCTTGGCTACACACAACCTACACCCGTTCAGCTTAAAGCCATACCTTTGGCCTTGCCCAAAGAAACCTTGGGTGAAGCGCATCGCTACATCGACCTGATGGTTTCAAGCCAAACAGGCAGCGGCAAAACAGCTGCCTTCTTGTTGCCGGTGTTGCACACCTTGCTACAAGAAATGGCCGCTGAAGAAGATGCCGAGCGCGCAGCATTTGCACAAGCCTGCTCAGACGCTGCCGCCAATGGCGAGCCAGCACCCAAGCGCCCCAAGCGCAAAGACCCCACCAACTCACGCAACTTCAAAGCGCCCACACCTGGTGCCCTGATTGTTTGTCCTACACGTGAATTGGCCCAACAGGTGGCACACGATGCCATCGATTTGGTCAAGCATTGCCGCGGCTTGCGCGTGGCCAACATTGTGGGAGGTATGCCTTACCAGTTGCAAATTGCCAAACTGCAAAATGCCAACTTGGTGGTGGCCACGCCGGGCCGTTTGCTCGACTTGCAACGCTCCATGCAAATCAAACTCGACAAGGTCAAATTCTTAGTGGTTGACGAAGCCGACCGCATGTTGGACCTGGGCTTCTCTGACGACCTGGCCGACATCAACCAGCTCACAAGCCAACGTCAGCAAACCATGATGTTCAGCGCCACTTTTGCGCCGCGCATTCAGCAGTTGGCCATGCGCGTCATGCACGACGGCGGCTCATCGGTTCAAAAAATCCAAATCGATTCACCCCAAGAAAAGCACAGCAACATCAAACAAGTTTTGTTCTGGGCCGACAACGCGCAACATAAACGCAAGTTGCTTGACCATTGGTTGCGTGACGCATCCATCAACCAAGCCATTGTCTTTGCCAGCACCCAAATTGAGTGCGATGGATTGGCTGCAGACCTGCAACAAGATGGCTTTGATGCCGTCGCTTTGCACGGCGCCTTGAGCCAAGGTTTGCGCAATCGCCGTTTGATGGCTTTGCGCAACGGTCAAGTTCAAATCTTGGTCGCCACTGATGTGGCTGCTCGAGGCATTGACGTGCCCACCATCACGCACGTATTCAACTTTGGCTTGCCTATGAAAGCCGAAGACTACACACACCGCATTGGTCGTACAGGCCGTGCAGGTCGTGATGGCTTGGCCGTCACCTTCGCTGAAATTCGCGATCGTCGCAAAATTTTGGACATTGAGGCTTACAGCCGTCAACCGTTCAAAGCTGAAGTGATTCCAGGCATGGAACCCAAACAAAACTTCCCTGAAAGTCGTCCAGGCGGCCGTGGTGGCAATGACCGCGGTGATCGCGGTGGCCGTGGTCGCCCATTTGGTGGCGGTGGTGGCGGCTTTGGCGGCAATCGCGGTGGTGATCGTTTTGAATCTCGTGGCGCACCTCGTTTTGAAGGCAACCGAGGTGGTGACCGCTTCGAAGGCCGTGGCGATCGTTTTGAAAACCGTGGCGCACCTGCTCCTCGCTTTGAAGGACGCCCTGAAGGTCGCGGCGATTTCCGTCCAGAAGCTCGCCCAGAAGGCCGTTTTGAGCCACGGGGTGATTTCCGCGGCGAACAACGCAGTTTCGCACCTCGCGGTGGTGAAGCTCGCTTTGAGCCACGTGGCGATCAACGCCCCGACAATCGCGGCGGCGACCGCTTCGACTCACGCGACAGCCGTGCCCCACGCGCACCAGGCCGTGACAATGCGCGCGGCGGTGCCAGCGATCGTCCTGCACGCGGCCCCAAAGTCATGGGTGCTGGCAACTTCAAGCCACACAATGCCGGTGGTCATGCAGCACCCAAACGCACTGGCGCTAAAGTGTTGAAAATCACACGCGGTTAATTCTCGCACCCAACGCCCCTGCTAAACAGGGGCGTAAAAAAACCGCCTTGGCGAAAGCCTTGGCGGTTTTTTTAACAGCGGCCCCAGAAGGGCCAATTGTCTTAGATTACGCTGCAACTGCTGCTGTTTTAACAGCGCGTTGTGGCAACTTTTCTTTGATACGCGCAGACTTGCCGCTGCGATCACGCAAATAGTACAACTTGGCGCGGCGAACATCGCCACGGCGTTTGACTTCAATGTTGGCAATCAGGGGGCTGTATGTTTGGAACGTACGCTCCACGCCTTCACCACTTGAAATTTTGCGAACGGTGAAACCACTGTTTAAGCCACGATTGCGCTTGGCAATCACAACACCTTCATAAGCCTGAACACGCTTGCGTGTACCTTCAACCACATTGACGCTAACGATCACGGTGTCACCAGGCATGAAGTCAGGAATGGTTTTACCCAAACGGGCAATTTCTTCCATCTCGAGAGTTTGAATCAAATTCATTGTGAGCTCTTTCGTCTATCGATCTTGCACAACGCTACGCTAAAGGCAGCTTCTATGCTGATTGCACTTGGCCACAAAAGCCAAATTCAAACGCAACAACTGCGGCGGGCAGAGGATCGAAAAGCCTTTGATTATATCTTTCTTTTTGAGCCGTTTGAAGCCCCCCTCACCCGAGGGCAATCAAGTTAATTCGATTTGGATTCAACCTAGCCAGAGATACCCAAACTAAATAAAAAGTTTTCATCTTGGGTGCTCAATTTACCAGCCAGCCTAGCACCCTCAATCAAATCGGGTCTGTATTTTTGGGTTAGCACCAAACTTTGTTGGCGTCGCCATTTGGTAATTTCAGCGTGATGCCCCGACATCAACACAGGCGGAACAGTGATGTCCTTCCAGACTTCAGGGCGCGTGAAATGCCCACAATCTAACAAGCCGTCTAGCGCGGGGTTAAAGCTGTCCATTTGATGGCTGCCCTCGTCATTCAAAACGCCAGGCTGTAAGCGTGCGACAGCATCCAAGAGAGCGATGGCGGCAATTTCCCCCCCCGACAACACAAAATCACCCAAACTGATTTGAGCATCGACATGGGTATCAATGAAGCGCTGATCCAATCCTTCATACCGGCCGCAAATCAAGATGGCCCCATCACTTTGGGACCACGCCTCAACGCCGGCATGATTCAGTGCTTGGCCAATGGGTGAAAACAAGACTACCGGCACAGGTTGTTCAAGTGGGTTCTTGAGCACTCTGTCTTGCCGAATGGCCTGCAAACATTTTTCGAGCGGCTCGGCCAACATGACCATGCCTGGGCCGCCGCCAAAGGGGCGATCGTCCACACGGCGGTAACTGCCATCGGCGTAATCACGGAGTTGCCAAAGTTTCAGTTCGACGGCGCCCGTTTCAAAGGCACGACGGTTGATACCTGCGCTTAAAAAAGGTGCGAAAAGTTCAGGGAAAAGGGTGATAACGTCAAAGCGCATGACTTGCCCTTACCTGCTCAATAGTCCAACTGCCAATCAACGGTGATCAAGCGTCCGGGCAGATCAACGTTATCTACAAAGGCCGCAACAAAAGGGATCATGCGCTCTACAGCAGGCTTGCCCGCTTCGTCCGAAGCCAGTGCCAAAACCAAAACTGTTTGAGGACCTGTGGACATCAGGTCTTTCACTTGACCCAGCGCCACCCCTTCTCTGTTGACCACATCCAGGCCAAGCAAGTCGACCCAATAGTATTCATCGGTGCCCGCCGTTGGAAAACTAGATCGCGGCACAAAAATGCGAGCCCCTTTAAGCGCTTCGGCTTGGTTTCTATCGGCCACATCCAATGAGCTTGCCACCACGGTGTCGGCATGTTCCTTGGCTTCTTGAATTTTCAGCAGTACGGGTTGGGCGGCTCTTGCAGAATTGACTGCAGCTGCCTTTTGGCTGGGTGACTTGTTGCCGCCTACATTTCGGTCGGAGGGCAACAAATACCATCGCTTAGATGAAAAAAGCGCCTCGGGCGAGGCGCTGTGGGGCAAGACTTTAAACCAGCCTTTGATGCCCCAAGCATCTGCAATGCGCCCCACTTCGATGGCGTCTGCCGGCATTTCGGCAAACTCTAAATGGGGTAGCACTACAAAGCCTTTGGCGTTGCCAAAAACCGATTAAGCGGCTTTAGCGGCAGCTTGTTTGACCAAACGCTGAACGGTAGGAGACACTTGAGCGCCAACGCCGGTCCAGTAAGTCAAACGATCTTGAACGACGCGCAGGCCTTCTTCTGTATCCTTGGCGATTGGATTGTAAAAACCAATGCGCTCAATGAACCGGCCATCGCGGCGAACACGTTTGTCGGCCACAACAATGTTGAAAAATGGACGGGCTTTAGAACCGCCACGAGAAAGACGAATGACAACCATGATTTATCCTAGGGTGGTGCTGGGAAAGCAAAAACTGCCATCCCACAAATTCTTCCAGCGTTTGAGACACGCAACTGGCCACCCGGCCAGTGACACACTGAAAAGCCGCTGATTATAACCCGGAGTTTAAGAATGCCAACCATTCGACCTAGCCAAGCCTCTGACATGACCACCATCACGGCCATTTACCAGTACCACGTGCTCCATGGCACGGGCACTTTTGAAATCGCCCCCCCCAATTTGTCGGAAATGACCGCCCGCAGAGAGGACGTCTTGAGCAAAGGCCTGCCCTACCTAACGCTGGAAGAAAACGGTGAAGTGCTAGGGTTTGCCTACTGCAATTGGTTCAAACCCCGTCCAGCCTATCGATTTTCAGCCGAAGATTCCATTTATTTGGCCGCCAACACAGTTGGCAAGGGCTGGGGTCGCATGCTTTTGGCCGAACTGTGTCTGGCTGCAGAAAAAGCAGGGATCCGCAAACTGATCGCTGTGATCGGCGACTCGGGTAACTCAGGCTCGATTGGTGTTCACAAGTCGATGGGCTTTGAACATGTGGGCATTGTGTCGGGCTGCGGTTGGAAATTCAATCGTTGGATTGACATCGTCATGATGGAAAAGGCTTTAGGCCATGGTCAAAGCCGTTCTCCTGAATAATGCTGCTTATGAAAAACAAAACATTTGCAGTTTGGCTCACCTTCTTTGGCGGCCCACTTGGCCTTCACCGCTTTTACCTCAAAGGCTTTACTGATCCATTGGGTTGGTTACTCCCCGTGCCAACCGCCTTAGGCTGGTATGGCGTTCAGCGCGCTTTAGAGTTGGGTCAAGACGATGTCACAAGCTGGGCCCTCATTCCTTTGCTGGGGTTCACCATTGCCGGCTGCGCATTGAACGCCATTATTTATGGGCTGATGTCCAAGGAGCAATGGAATTCCAAGTTCAATCAAGACGCTGAAAGTCCTTACGGCCAAACCAATTGGCTAACAATTTTTGGGCTTGCAACCTCACTTCTTCTGGGAACCACCGTCTTGATGGCCAGCATTGTGTTCAGTTTTCAGCGCTACTTTGAGAACCAGATTGAACAAGCCAAGGCCATCAGCCAAGTACCCGAA
>SXXD01000193.1 GCA_005789685.1 Burkholderiales bacterium | reverse complement strand
GGCTTCAGTGAGGGTGGTGGCATCGGCCATGACAAAAGGCACATCGAGCATGCGCGCCAAGGTTTGAGCCAACAAGGTTTTGCCAGAGCCTGTGGGGCCGATGAGCAAGATGTTGCTCTTTGACAATTCAACGTCTTCTTTTTTTGCGCCTTCTTTGTGGCGCAAACGCTTGTAGTGGTTGTAAACCGCAACAGCCAAGGTGCGCTTGGCTTTTTCTTGACCGATGACGTAGTTGTCTAAATTGGTTTTGATGTCGAGCGGAGTAGGTAGGCCAGATTTAGCATCTTTAGCAATTTCGGAAACAGGCAATTCATCGCGAATGATGTCGTTGCACAAGTCGATGCACTCATCGCAAATGAACACGGAAGGCCCGGCGATGAGCTTCTTTACCTCGTGCTGGCTTTTGCCACAAAAGGAGCAATACAAATTCTTTTCGGTAACTGAGCCTTTTTTATCGGCCATAAACGACGCCTTGTGATTCTGTTTTCCCTATGATAACGAAAGAAAAACGGCGCTCTCCGTGAAAGGGGGCGCCGTCTTCAAAAAACAAGGCAGAAAAGCTAATTTCGACCCCGGTTTGTTGCGTCTCAGGGACGTTTTGCAATAACTTGGTCAATCAGACCGTATTCTTTGGCTTCGTCAGCCGACAAATAGTAGTCACGCTCGGTGTCCAATTGGATCTTTTCCAGGGGTTGCCCCGTGTTTTCAGCCAAGATTCTGTTAAGTTGCTCTCGAGTTTTGAGGATTTCACGGGCGTGAATCTCAATTTCGGTAGCTTGACCACGGGTACCGCCTAACGGCTGGTGAATCATGACCTTGGAATTGGGGAGGGAAAACCTCTTGCCCTTGGTGCCGGCGGACAACAAGAACGCGCCCATGCTGGCTGCCATGCCGGTGCAAAGCGTAGAGACATCGGGCTTGATGAAGTTCATGGTGTCATAGATGGCCATGCCAGCGCTGACCGAGCCACCCGGCGAGTTAATGTAGAAGGAAATGTCCTTTTCAGGATTTTCACTTTCCAAAAACAACAACTGCGCAACCACCGAGTTGGCAGTGTAGTCATTGACCTCACCCACCAAGAAGATCACGCGCTCTTTGAGCAAGCGCGAGTAAATGTCATAGGCGCGTTCGCCGCGACCTGACGTTTCGATGACCATGGGCACATTGCCCAAGGCTTGAATGTCGAGTGAATTCATTTTGGTTCCAAACTGATGTTTGTGAAATCGATAAAACTTTGCAGCCGGCTTAAGCCTGTTGACCCATCAACTCGTCAAAGGAGATGGTCTTTTCAGTGACTTTGGCTTTGGACAGGATGAAGTCGGACACATTGGCCTCAATGACCACAGCTTCAACTTCAGCCATGCGCTGGTTGTCACCATAGTACCAACGCATCACATCTTCAGGACGCTCGTAGCTAGAAGCCAGTTCCTCAATGTGGGCTTTGATTTGCGCTTCAGTGGCGTTCAAAGTGTTGGCCTTGACCAACTCAGCCACCACCAAGCCCAAACGCACACGGCTTTCGGCTTGAGGACGAAAGATTTCATCGGGGATAGGCGCCTTGTCGGCGTCTTTGATACCACGTTGTTTCAGATCGGCGCGGGCGCCCTCTTTCAAACGTTCCACTTCGTTTTGAACCACGGAATTGGGCAAATCGAGTTCGGCTTTTTCAACCAAGGCATTCATGGCAGCTTGTTTGTTACGGCCCTGCAAACGGAATTTAACTTCGCGCTCGAGGTTCTTGCGAATGTCTGCGCGCAAGCCTTCAACCGTTGCGTCGGCAATGCCCAATGACTTGGCCAAGGCTTCGTTCACTTCAGGCAAATGCGCGGCTTCTATTTTCTTCACAGTGACCATGAAGTCGGCTGTTTTGCCGGCCACATCTTGACCATGGTAGTCGGCAGGAAATGCCAATTGGAAGGTTTTGCTTTCGCCATTCTTCATACCGCGCACGGCTTCTTCAAACTCTTTCAACATTTGGCCTTCGCCCACCAAGAATTGAAAGTCTGCAGCTTTGCCGCCAGAGAAAACTTCACCGTCGATTTTGCCTTCGAAGTCAACCGTCACACGGTCGCCATCGATAGCGGCATCGGCCGCAGCACGCTGCGAGAAAGTGCGGCGCTGTTTGCGCAAAATGTCAACGGTTTTGTCAATGGCTTCGTCGGTAACTTCTGTGCTGAGTTTTTCAACTGTTGCAGCAGACAAGTCACCTAATTTAACTTCAGGATAGACCTCGAAGATGGCATCAAATGCCAACTCACCTTCGGGAGCGCCCTCTTTTTCAGAGATTCGGGGCTGCCCAGCAACGCGCACCTTGGCTTCGTTGGCGGCCATGGCAAATGCCTCTCCCACTTTGTCGTTCATGACTTCGTACTGAACGGAATAACCGTAGCGCTGCGCCACCACATTCATGGGCACTTTGCCTGGACGGAAACCGTCCATCTTGACCGTGCGGGCCATTTTTTTCAAACGGGCATCGACTTCAGATTGGATGACAGTCACGGGCAGTGACAAGCTGATTTTGCGTTCCAATTTTTCCAATGTTTCAACAGTAACTGCCATGTTCTTCTCTTTTAGTAAGTGGTGCGCGGGGCGGGACTCGAACCCGCACAGTATTGCTACCGTCAGGACCTAAACCTGGTGCGTCTACCAATTTCGCCACCCGCGCGGGTCCCATCCATATGGGTTGAATCGGTCAACCTTCTATTTTAACCATGGAACGGGCAAATTCTGGGTCGAAGTCACCCTTTAGATCCTCGGGTTTAGACCGATTTTGGGGGCGGTGCCACCTTGAACCAAGCGGCATACATGGCCGGCAAAGCCAACAATGTCAGCGCCGTCGCCACAATCAATCCGCCCATGATGGCCACTGCCATGGGCCCCCAGAAAACACTGCGAGACAGGGGAATCATGGCCAAAACGGCCGCCGCAGCCGTGAGCACAATGGGTCTCAAGCGGCGTACGGCTGACTCCACAATGGCTTCCCAAGCGGGAACGCCCGCCGCTCTGTCCTGCTCAATTTGATCGATCAGGATGACTGAGTTGCGCTGAATCATGCCCATGAGCGCAATGACCCCTAGTAAAGCCACGAAGCCAAAAGGCCGATCTAGCACCAACAAGGCCCCCGCCACACCTGCGATACCCAAGGGTCCTGTGAGGAACACCAAGAAGGCACGGCTGAAGCTTTGGAGTTGCAGCATCAAAAGGGTGAAGGTGACAAACAACATGAGTGGCAGACCTGCCGCAATAGAGGCGGAGCCTTTCGAGCTTTCCTCCACGGCACCAGCTACTTCAATGCGGTACTCGCCAGCATCTTTTTCAAGCCATTGCGCTTCCAGTTTTTTCAATTCAGCCAACAACTGCTGAGTCACTGTGGCGCCTTGAACGCCCTCTGTGACATCGGCATTGACAGTGATCGCATAGCTGCGTCCTTCACGCCACATCACGCCAGGTTCCCAATTGAATACAGGTTTGGCAATTTGCAAAAGAGGAATCGATTTGCCAGACGAGGTGGGCACATAGGCGCCCGCCAAATCGGTAATGGCATCGCGTTCAGACTGGGGTTGTCTGATCACAATGTCAATCAGCTTGTCGCCATCGCGGTATTGACCAATGGTCGATCCAGAAGCGATGGTCCGAGAAGCTTGCGCAATAGATTGGCTGGTGACACCCAAAGCGCGCGCTTTGGCTTGATCGACTTCTAGGCGAATGACTTTGACCGATTCATTCCAATTGTCATTGACACCCCGTGTATTGGAATTGGTCCGCATGACGGCCTTCACTTCATCCGCCTTCAAGCGCAGCGCCAACGGATCGGCTCCCACAACCCTGAACTGCACGGGATAAGGCACAGGTGGACCGTTGGGCAACAGTTTGACACGCCCGCGAACTTCAGGAAATTCTGCGGCCAAAATGGCTGGCAATTTGACACGCAGCGATTCTCTGACTTTCAAATCTTTGGACACCACAATCATCTGAGAAACATTGGACTGAGGGAATATTTGATCAAGCGGCAAGTAAAAACGCGGTACACCCGAGCCCACCCAAGTACTCACCGAGTTCACGCCCTGCTCAGCCATCAATCTCTTTTCAACGCGCTTGGCCACTTCCTCACTGGCAACAAAACTGGCACCTTCAGGCAACCACACTTCCACCATGATTTCGGGTCGGCTGGAATCAGGAAAAAATTGTTGTTGAACTTTGCCCATGCCCACAATGCCCATCACAAACAAGCCCAATGTGATGGCAATGGTTTTCCATTTATGGATGACGCACCAAGTAACCGCACGGCGAAAGACTTGATAAAACGGTGTATCAAACATTTCGTGAACGACCGCCTCCTCAGAGCCTCCGACATGGGGCGGTACTTTCAAAAGCAAAGTCCCCAAATAGGGCACAAAGTAAACAGAGGCCACCCAACTGATGAGGAGCGCAATGACGGTGACGGCAAAAATAGCAAAGGTGTATTCACCCGTTATGGATTTGGCCAAACCAATGGGCAAAAAGCCAGCCGCCGTAATGAGGGTGCCCGTGAGCATGGGCATGGCTGTGAGCTCGTAGGCGAAGGTGGCGGCACGGACTTTGTCATAGCCCTCCTCCATTTTTCTGACCATCATTTCGACGGCAATGATGGCATCGTCTACCAACAATCCCAGCGCAATGATGAGTGAGCCCAATGAGATTTTATGCAGCCCAATACCGAAATAATCCATGGCTAAAAAAGTGACTGCCAGCACCAACGGAATGGTAATGCCCACCACCAAACCAGGTCGAATGTCCAAAGTCCACCGGCGCCACAAGGGATGGCTGCCTTGGCGCTTGTGCAAACCAAGCGCCAAGAAACTGACGGCCAAAACAATGGCTACAGCCTCGACCAAGGTCTTCAAAAACTCGTTCACCGAAGTTGAGACGGCTTTAGGTTGATCTTGGACTTGCACCAACTTCACGCCAACGGGAAGTGACTTTTCAATGCTCGCAATACTGACTTTGAGCGCTTGGCCCAGTTCAATGATGTCGCCACCCTT
>SXXD01000192.1 GCA_005789685.1 Burkholderiales bacterium | reverse complement strand
CTGTCGGACACTGATTTGTACAGGTTCATCACCCAAGGGTGGCAAGTCTGAGTCCGAACGCACCAATCGGAAGTTGTAGTCGGGTCGATTGAAAGTTTCGGGTTTACCGCGAACCACTTCACGACCCGCTTTCAAATGCTGAGCCAAGCGCCAAAAGAACGCCAACTGTGCGTGGGTGATGCCCAGTTGGGGTTCGTTTTCCCGCGCTGCGGGCGGGCTCTCTTCAAGCCATGCTTGGGTGACCCACTGATCGAGTTGGTCGTGTCGCAAATTGGCGGCGATGGGCACGCGTTCCAATTTGGTTTCAGAGTGTCGAATGACCAAAGTGGCTTCGTCCAAGGTGACATACAGAGACACGGCTGGGCAAGCTTGGCCTTCTGCCAAGGTATAGCCTTGCACCACTTCGTCGGGCAACATGGTAATTTTGTAGCCCGGCATGTAAACCGTTGACAAGCGCGATCTGCCCACCTGGTCAATGGGGCTGTTGGGCTGAATGGCCAAGCCGGGCGCCGCAATGTGAATGCCAATGACCACGGTGCCTGTGCCCAAGCCTTGAATAGAAAGGGCATCGTCAATTTCGGTGGTTTGCGAGTCGTCAATGGAATAGGCCTGCACAGCAGCCAAGGGCAACTCTTGGGCAACGGCTGGCGCATCCAATTTGGGAAAGCCAGTGCCTTTGGGAAAGTTGTCGAATAAGAAACGTTGCCAATGAAAATCGTAAGCACTGGCAATGGCGCCTGCGTTTTGCAGCAAAGTGAGGGGCGCTGTTTGGCTGGCCCTGCTGGCCTCCACCACGGCCTTGTATTCAGCCGCATTCTTATCGGGTCTGAACAAAATTTTGTACAGCTGCTCCTTGATGGGCGCTGGGCACTCGCCCTTGATCAAGTCTTGTGACCAAAGCTCAATTTGTGCCAAGATTTGTTTTTTCTTTTCAATGCCCGCCAAGGCCAATTGAACGGTTTCGGCCGAAGCTTTTTTAAATCGCCCCTTGCCAGCCCGACGAAAATAATGCGGCGCTTCGAAAAGGCGCATGAGTGCACCCACCTGCTGCACGGTGCTGGCGTCTGCGTTGAAATAATCACGTGCCACATCGGCAAAGCTAAATTCGTCTTCGGGCGCAAATTCCCAAGCCAAATCAAGCTCAATGCTTTGGCTAACGAGCGCGGCTTCAGCCAGCAGTTGGGCGGGCGCAGGTTTCTCAAATTTCAAAAGCACATTGGCACCCTTGACCTTGACCCTTTTGCCGCTGTCCAATTCCACCTGAACCGAAGCTTCTGCTTCTGACAGGACACGTCCGGCAACAAATTTACCGGCTTCTTCAAACAATAAAAACATGGGTCAGATTGTCCCATGCGCAGGCCCTTGGCAAGCTCGAAGCGTTAGCAAATTTAAGGGAAAGCCAAATTTGCAGGCTAAGCGAAGGATAATTGCGGCATGTCGCGCGTGATTGAAAAACCCAGTTGGTGGTCCCGTTTCCTGCATTTGTTTGTAGGATTCGATGGCCCCTTGGCCTTTGCCGTCTTTATGTTGGCCTGCGCGGGCCTGATCATCATGTTTTCCTCGGGCTATGACCACGGTACGCGCTTTGTTGATCACGCCAGAAACATGTTCATTGCGGGCAGCATCATGTTTGTGGTGGCGCAAATTCCACCTCAACGCCTCATGACCCTGGCGGTGCCCATTTACACCGTGGGCGTCATTTTGTTGATCGCAGTGGCCATATTTGGCATTACCAAAAAAGGGGCTCGAAGATGGCTCAACGTGGGAATCGTCATTCAGCCCAGTGAAATTCTGAAAATTGCCATGCCCTTGATGTTGGCTTGGTGGTTCCAAAAACGAGAGGGCCAACTGCGACCCTTGGACTTTTTGGTGGCGGGACTTCTGTTGGCGGTGCCGGTGGGTCTCATCATGCGTCAGCCTGATTTGGGAACAGCCTTGCTGGTTCTAAGTACCGGTTTGGCGGTGCTTTTCTTTGCAGGCTTAAGTTGGCGCTTGATTTTGTCACCAGTGTTCCTGGGTTTGATCGGCATCATTTTGCTGGTCATGTTTGAGTCTCAGTTGTGCGCCGATGGCGTCGACTGGAAAGTGCTGCATGAGTACCAGCGGCAACGTGTGTGTACCTTGCTAGACCCTGCACGCGACCCGCTGGGTAAGGGCTTTCACATCATTCAAGGCATGATTGCGATTGGCTCCGGCGGCTTTTGGGGCAAAGGTTTTATGCAGGGCACCCAAACCCATTTGGAGTTCATTCCCGAAAGAACCACTGACTTTATCTTTGCCGCATTCTCTGAAGAGTTTGGTCTGGTGGGCACTTTGCTCCTGATTTCAGGCTTTTTCTTTTTGGTTTTCAGAGGTTTGGTCATTGCGCGCGAGGCCCCCACCCTCTTTACCCGTTTGTTGGCGGGCAGTATCAGCATGATTTTCTTCACCTATGCCTTTGTCAACATGGGCATGGTCAGCGGTATCTTGCCGGTTGTGGGTGTGCCTTTGCCCTTCATCAGTTACGGCGGTACCGCCATGGTCACGCTGGGCTTGGGGCTGGGTATTTTGATGTCCATTGCCAAGGCCAAACGCTTGGTTCAAACCTGAAGAAATTCAAAATTAAGCGGCCTCAAGCCTGCAGTCAGCAGGGCCTTCTGGGCTTGCCTACAATGTCAACATGATTTCACGCGAACCCACCATCGAACGTTTGGCCACGGCCAGGTCCCTCTTGCTTGAACCTTTTAGTTTGGATGAAACCCATTTGTCCAAAGCGCTCTCTGCGATCAAGGCTCACAAGGTCGACGATGCCGACTTGTATTTCCAGTACACCCGCTCAGAGGGTTGGAGTTTGGAAGAAGGCATTGTCAAAACGGGCAGCTTCAGCATAGACCAAGGCGTGGGTGTGCGAGCAGTGGCAGGTGAAAAAACAGCCTTCGCCTATTCAGATGACATCTCCGAAGCTTCCCTCATGGACGCTGCACTCACTGTGCGCTCTATTGCCCAAGCCCAGCAAAATCGCAAAGCCAAAGTGCCAACCCGCAAAGTGGCTGGCATGCGTTCTTTGTACCCTTCACTCGACCCAATGGGGACCTTGAACAGCACCGACAAAGTACAACTGCTTGAAAAAGTCGAGCAATTGGCCCGCGCCAAAGATCCGCGTGTGGTGCAGGTCATGGCCGGCCTTGCCAGTGAATATGACGTGGTCATGGTGGCCCGAGCAGACGGCACACTGGCTGCAGACGTTCGGCCCTTGGTGCGGCTTTCAGTGACCGTCATTGCAGAGCAAAAAGGTCGCCGTGAAGTCGGCAGCGGCGGCGGCGGCGGCCGCTTTGGTTTGGCTTATTTTGACGATGCCATGTTGAATACTTATGTCAACGACGCTGTGCATGCGGCACTCACCAACTTAGAAGCCAGGCCAGCGCCTGCAGGTGTCATGACGGTTGTGTTGGGTCCAGGTTGGCCCGGCGTGTTGTTCCACGAGGCCATTGGCCACGGCCTTGAAGGCGACTTCAATCGCAAAGGCTCCAGCGCTTTCAGCGGCATGATTGGCAAACGCGTGGCCGCAAAGGGTGTGACTGTGCTTGACGATGGCACCATTTCAGATCGCCGTGGCTCCTTGAATGTGGACGATGAAGGCTGCCCCAGCCAGCGCAATGTCTTGATTGAAGACGGTATTTTGAAGGGCTACATTCAAGACGCCATGAATGCTCGTTTGATGGGTGTCAAACCCACAGGCAATGGCAGGCGCGAAAGTTATGCCCACATTCCCATGCCCCGCATGACCAACACCTACATGTTGGGCGGCGATAAGTCGCCCGAAGAAATTGTGGCCAGTATGAAGAAGGGTTTGTACGCCACCAACTTTGGTGGCGGCCAGGTCGACATCACCAGTGGCAAGTTTGTGTTTTCAGCCTCCGAAGCCTATTGGGTGGAAAACGGCAAGATTCAATACCCTGTGAAGGGCGCAACCTTGGTGGGCAGTGGCCCTGAATGCTTGAAACAAGTCAGCATGATTGGCAACGACATGCGACTAGATTCCGGTGTAGGCGTTTGTGGCAAAGAAGGCCAAAGCGTGCCTGTGGGTGTGGGTCAACCTACGCTGCGGATTGAAGGTTTGACAGTGGGTGGCACTGCTTAAATGCCTTGAGGTCTGTAAATTGTCAAAAATCTGCCTAAAACTTGTGCTACATTCACTTCCCATGACCAAGCGCACCAGCTTTTTTAGCTTTTATTTTGCATTCTCTGTCCTAGGCGGACGAGAGGCCAGCGCATAAGTCACTGAACCCCTCTACCAACCGCCGGACTCAACCCCCGGCGGTTTTTTTTTGCCACTCGCCAAAAGCCATTCCAAGTTTTTAAATTTCAAAAGGAGTCCCACATGATCAGCAAAGCCAAAGCCACTTCGGAGCCTCGCTATGCAAGCCCTACAGATCGTGCAGGCCAGACCGATGACGAACGTATCAAGGACATTACTGTGTTGCCGCCACCAGAGCATTTGATGCGCTTCTTTCCCATTGCGGGCACGGCGGTTGAAAGCTTGATTGCGCAAACACGCCGCAAGATTCACAACATCATGGCGGGTAAAGACGACCGCTTGTTGGTGGTCATTGGGCCTTGCTCCATTCACGACCCAGCTGCTGCACTGGACTATGCACGCCGACTGAAGCCCCTGCGTGACAAATACCAAGGCACCTTGGAAATTGTGATGAGGGTGTATTTTGAAAAGCCCAGAACCACAGTGGGGTGGAAGGGCTTGATCAATGATCCTTACTTGGATGAGAGCTTCCGCATTGACGAAGGCTTGCGCATTGCACGGCAATTGCTGATTGAGATTAACCGTCAAGGCGTGCCCGCTGGCAGTGAATTCCTCGATGTCATTTCGCCGCAGTACATTGGCGACATGATCAGCTGGGGTGCCATTGGCGCTCGCACCACCGAGAGCCAAGTACATCGAGAGTTGGCTTCTGGGCTGTCTGCGCCGATTGGCTTTAAAAATGGCACCGATGGCAACATCAAAATTGCCACCGATGCCATTCAAGCTGCGGCACGCGGCCATCATTTCTTGTCAGTCCATAAGAACGGTCAGGTTGCCGTTGTGCAAACTGAGGGAAACCCTGACTGCCACGTGATCTTGCGCGGCGGCAAAGTGCCCAATTACGATGAAGCCAGTGTCAATGCGGCGTGCCAAGATTTGACAGTCGCCAAATTGCCACCCACCTTGATGATTGATTGCAGCCATGCCAACAGCAGCAAGCAGCATGAACGCCAATTGGTGGTCACGCAAGAAATTGCAGCGCAGATGAGCAAAGGCTCGCGTCAAATCTTTGGTGTGATGGTGGAAAGCCACATTGAAGGTGGTGCGCAAAAATTCACGCCCGGCAAAGACGATGTGAGCGCTTTGAAGTACGCGCAAAGCATTACCGATGCTTGCATCGGTTGGGCAGACAGTGAGAAAGTTTTAGAAACTTTGTCTAAGGCGGTTGAGACGCGTCGCAAGAAGTAAGTCGATTTTTTAGATTTTCTT
>SXXD01000191.1 GCA_005789685.1 Burkholderiales bacterium | reverse complement strand
GCAAACCACGGTTGGTGTATTTTTTGGCAATTGAAATGACCAAGCGCAAGTTGGCTTCAATCATCTCTTTCTTGGCGTGGCGTGATGAGCGCTCGCCCGCATTCATGCGTTTGTTGATATCTTTGAGCTCATCCAAAGGCACTACCACGCGCGATTGCAGGTCTGTCAGCTTCTGCTGCAAGTCTTGAACCGGCGGGATGTTTCGGCCCATGACTGTGCTCCATGGCTTGCCAGCTGCCGCTTGTTTTTCGATCCATTTCAAATCGAGCAGGTGTGACTTAATGCGTTGGTTGTTTTTGTCGCGACCACTGAAGTCGGCAATGAACAAATCTTGGGGGTAGCCACATTTGTCCACAATGATGCGGCGCATTTCGCGTTCTTTCTTGCGCACATCGTCTACATGACCGCGCACCATGTCGCACAGCTTTTCAATGGTTTTGGCCGTGAATCGAATGGTCATCAATTCTTCAGACAACGCGAATTGCGCCTTTTGATAGGCGGGTGTGCCCCAGCCTTCTTTTTCATAGATCTTGTGAACTTGTTCGAACAGCTCGGTGATGCGGTCGAATCGCTCTAAGGCTTGGTTCTTCAACTCTTCCAATTTTTTGGTCAGAGCTTTGGAGCCACCTTTGCCATCGTCGTCATCTGACTCATCGAATTCATCGAAGTCTTCCTCGGCCACATAGTCATCGGCTTCATTGATGTTGGAAAAACCATCCACCACCGTGGAGATGACGATTTTGCCTGATCGAATTTCACCCGCAAGGCGAAGAATCTCAGCGATGGTGGCCGGCGATGCGCTGATCGCGGTCATCATGTTCATCAAGCCGCCTTCAATGCGCTTGGCAATTTCAATTTCGCCTTCGCGTGTGAGCAACTCAACGGTACCCAGTTCGCGCATGTACATGCGAACGGGATCTGTGGTTCGGCCGAACTCGCTGTCCACCGTAGAAAGTGCAGCCTCTGCAGCTTCTTCAGCTTCTTCTTCGGTTGAGCCTGTTGGGGCGTTGTCAGTGATGATCAAAGACTCGGCATCGGGTGTTTGCTCGTAAACGGCAACGCCCAAGTCGTTCAATGTGGCAATGACCACTTCCATGGTTTCAGCGTCGACCAACTTGTCTGGCAAGTGGTCAGAAATTTCACCGTGTGTGAGATAGCCACGCGTTTTGCCCAACTTGATCAAAGCCTTCAGGCGTTGACGGCGTTTGGCCATGTCTTCTTCTGACAACACTGTTTCGTCTAAGCCAAACTCTTTCATCAAGGCGCGTTCTTTGGCCTTGCTGATCTTCATGCGAAGGGGTTTGACTTTTTCTGTCGACTCCGGAACAGGTTCGCCGACCAAGTCGTCCTCGATGTCACTCATGTCTTCAGGAATGGGTGCTGTATCTGCCTTGGACTTTTTGCCGCGCTTGGCGCCATCTGCCTGCACCACAGGCACGGGTGCCGTTGTTTTGCTGGGCTTGACCGCAGGTAATTTGAGCGCTGGTGTGGGGGCCTTTTTATCGGCAACTTTGGCGACTGGCTTGGCAGCAGGCTTACCTGCTGGTTTAGCGGCCGGTTTAATGATCGGTTTAGCGGCAGTTTTAACAACCGGCTTCGCGGAAGGCTTGGCTAGGGGTTTGGCTGCGATTTTGGAGCTGGCTTTGTTGGCTGCTGGCTTGACAGCCTTGACCGGCGCTTTCGATGGCGTTTTTGCAGGTGCTTTAGGGGGTACTTTAGCGGCGATTGTATTTTTGGATGCGGGCACTGAACTGACTTTCTTGACCGGTGCGGCAGCTTTGGCAACAGGTTTTGCAACTGTTTTAGCAACAGCTTTCACCACTGCTTTGGCAGTTGGCTTGGCAGGCTTTTTTGCAGGTGCTTTCATGGGTGCTTTGGCTTTGGCTTTGACCAGACTTGTTTTGGCCGTTGCTTTCAGGGCAGGTTTTGCCACTGGTTTGCCTGCCGATTTAACGACGGGCTTGGCAACGGGCTTGGCAACGGGTTTGGCAACTTTGACTGCGCCAGACTTGGCTTGTGCTTTAACGGGCTTCTTCGGTTTTTGAGCGGGCATGATGGACCTCAATACTTCAAACTGACTTGGAAACAAACGCTGCGCCACAAACTTCTGGCGCGAGAGGAAATGCAAACAAACACCTGAGGGCAGGTGGCTTCATTTGCAAGGGCAATTGGGCAAGATGGATGGGCGAACATTTGGTATGCAGTCCTTGCGGTGATGTGGCCGTTCCCATGGAGGGAGGTGCGCTGAGGCGGTGGCCGGGTCCGGAGGTTCTGCTGTCGCTCTTGCCTGAAAAGTGGATTATACCCAAACAAGGGTGAAAAGTCTAAATAATTTCAGTGCTCATGAGGGTTCGTCTGCGTTGATGCAGATCGCGCCATTTTTGAAAGGCTTCGGGACTTTGAATACTTTCAGCCTCTTTGAGCGCTTGCGTTTCAAGCCCTTTCAGGCGGTCAATTAGCATCAGATTGAGCAGAAGCCTGAGCTCTTTGCGGGCCTCTCCAGGCTCCCCTTCGGTGTTGACTTCGGGTGAGTTGGGCTTGTGCGAGGCCATCAATTTTTCAGCCAAAGTCGCGAACGCAAGTTGACTGAGTTCCAACTGCAAGGCGCCCCAAGCCAAAGGGCCATGGTCATGAAATTGGCTTTCAATCCAACGCATGAGCTCACCATGTTGTTCGGGTAATTCGCACAACAAGGCATGGTCTTCGGCAGACAAGCCGTCCCATAGGGCCATGTTGGTGAGAAGAAGCCTGACAGCATGGTCAGATCGATTTGCAGGTTGAACCCGCGGCCCAAGTGAATCCATTTGCAGGGCACCCGTCCCGCCCACCAAGCGCCATTTGCCTTGAGGGTCTTGCTGCCATGTTTTGCCGTCGGGTCTGGTCCGCGCTTTTTTCGGTTCTGCAAGCAGGGCAGGGGCAGAAGAAACTGTGTAGCGCGGATTGCTTCGAGCCGATGCGACATCGGCTTGTTGGAGCCATAGACCGGCCAACTCCGAAGCTTCAAGCTGAATCAAGTGGGCTAATTCTGAGAGCAACTGGCGTTTCAAGGCGCCGTCGGGGAGGGCGCGCCAAAGTGGGCTGGCATTGCTTGAAAGATGCGCTCGGCCTTCTGCCGATTGCAAATCGCAAGCCTCTGAGGCGACTTCGATTAAAAACTTTGACAGAGGCGTGGCCATCGCCACACAGGCAGAAAAAGCCTCAGAGCCTTTTTCACGAATGAAGCTGTCAGGGTCGTGCTCTTCGGGCAAGAACAAGAATTTAATATTTCTAACGTCTGTTGCATAAATCAGAGCGCCATCAAGGGCTTTGCGAGCAGCTCGGCGACCTGCGGCATCACCGTCAAAACTGAACACCACAGAATCTGTAAATCTAAAAAGCTTTTGAACGTGGTCTGGCGTGCAGGCTGTTCCCAAAGTAGCTACCGCATTGGGAAAGCCCCATTGGGCCAAGGCCACCACATCCATGTAGCCCTCAGTGACCAAGACATAGCCTGCATCGTGAATGCTGTCGCGCGCCTCAAACAAGCCATACAACTCGCGGCCTTTGTGAAACACCGGCGTTTCGGGTGAATTCAAATATTTGGGTGTGCCGTCTCCCATGACGCGTCCGCCAAAACCGATGCACTCACCTTTGATATTTCGAATCGGAAACATGACGCGGTCTCTGAATCGATCGTATCGCTTGTCATCTTCCTCATTCACGATGACCAAGCCGCTCTCGGCTAAAAGTGGATCATCGTATTCAGGAAAAACACTTGCCAAGCTGCGCCAACCTTCAGGTGAGTAACCTAAACCAAATCGTTTGGCAATTTGCCCAGATAAGCCGCGTCCTTTTAAGTAAGCCACAGCCGCCGGTGCATTTTTTAAATGGTGCTGATAAGCGCTGGCCGCTTTTTCCAACATATCGCTTAAGGTGGCTTGTTTTTGTTTTTGAGCCGCGGCGATGGCCCTGTCTTGAGGTGAAAGATCTTCCTCAGGCACCGTCATGCCCGTCTGCTGTGCTAAATCTTTCACCGCTTCTATGAAGCTCATGCCTGCATGGTCCATGAGAAAGCCAATGGCATTGCCATTTTTTCCGCAGCCGAAGCAATGAAAAAATTGTTTGGTGGGGCTGACTGTGAAGCTGGGCGATTTTTCGCCGTGAAAGGGGCAAAGGCCCATGAAATTTGCACCGCCTTTTTTCAGCTGCACAAAGCGGCCAACGACCTCCACTACATCTACGCGGGATATAAGTTCTTGAATAAAAGACTGAGGAATGGCCACTCTCGTATTTTCGCCCAAGTTAGAGCCTCATTGGACCCCAAAAACCCCCGTGACGCAGGGCTTTTTAGAAGACAGCTTAAGGTTACAGCGAATGAGCCTGCCAGCTGGCTGATTTCAATCAATACTCAGAGTGTGCACCCCAAAACCACCCGACTTTTTGTCAGCAAAATAATGCTTCAAAGTTTCTTGTACGGTTCTAAAGGCCAAGTCGTCCCAAGGAATTTCTGTTTCAGAAAACATTCTGGCCTCTTGAGTTTCAAATCCAGGATCGAACTGCTCATTCTCCAACTCGGCCAAGAAGTAGAGATGGACCTGACCCACACGAGGCACGCTCATGACTGTAAATAGAGAACCCATTTTGAAATGTGCACCAGCTTCTTCGGAAGTTTCTCGCGCGGCGCCTTCTGAAGTAGATTCACCCAACTCCATGAAGCCAGCTGGAAGTGTCCATTTGCCTTTGCGGGGCTCGATGTTTCGCTTGCAAAGCAACACACGTTCGCCAAAGTGAGGAACCGTGCCGACGACATTGAGGGGATTTTCGTAATGCACCAAATGACATTCAGTGCAGATGGCGCGTAGCTTGGTGTCGCCATCGTCGGGAAGTCGATACAGCACCGCCGAGCCACAAGCTCGGCAGTGTTTGATCAGTTGTCTTTGATAGCTCAAGCCTTTTTCGCAGGTGCTTTGGCGGCTGGCGCTTTGGCGTGTTTTTCAATCAATGCGCGGGCAGTGTCGATCAGCTTGCGTCCGTCGAAGCCGCGCTTGTTCATGTCCTCAATCCATTCCACTTCGAGCGCACGCGATTTACGGCGGAATTCTTGGGCTTCTGCAGGGCCAACCGTGAAGATGGCATTGTTTCGATCGCTGGCTGTTTTGCGGCCAGACACATCGCCTTCTTGTTGAACTTTGCCCAACCAACCAGAAGTTTCCAGGCCGCTGTTGTTGTCAATGATCTTTTTAAGATCTGCTGGCAATGAGTTGTACTTGGCCTTGTTCATGGCCATCACAAATGTGGTGGTGTACAAAGAACCACCAGCAGGATCAAACTCGGCGTGGAACTTGGTGAGTTCGTTGACCTTCACGGCAGGCACAACTTCCCAAGGAATGACGGCGCCGTTGATGGTGCCTTTAGACAACGCATCGGGAATGCCAGGCAAGGGCATGCCAACAGGAATGGCACCCAGAGCCCCCATCAATTTGGTGACTTGGCGGGTCGGAGCGCGCATTTTCAAGCCCCTCATGTCAGCCACATTTTTCACAGCTTTGTCCACCGTGTGAATGACGCCAGGGCCGTGAACTTGCAGGGCAATTAGCTGAGTCTCCTTGAATTCATCGGGAGCCATGGTTTGCACATATTCCCAATAGGCTTTGGATGTGGCTTCTGCATTGTTCATCATGAACGGCAGCTCAAACACTTCCACCCTGGGAAAGCGCCCCGCGGTGTTGCCAGGCAAAGTCCAAACCACGTCGACCACGCCATCACGCACTTGGTCGTACAACTGCACAGGTGTGCCGCCCAATTGCATGGCGGGATAGGCTTCAAACTTGATGCGGCCACCAGATTCTTGTTCGACCTTGTTCATCCATGCTTTGTGCATGTTGAGCCACACATTGGACTGCGGGGCCATGAAGGTGTGAAACTTCAAAGTGACAGTTTGTTGGGCAAGAGTTGTGATGGCTGGTGCCGCCATAGCAGCAGCAGCACCTGACTTTAAGAGGGCTCGACGTTTGATCATGGATGTCTCCAAATAATGATGTCTGAATGTTAACGGATCAAAGCCTTTAAAAGAGGCTTCTCATCACGCAACGTATTGAATCAACCACAGGGAAATCCCGGGGAAGAACAACAGGAGAGCGGTTCTGATGGTGTCGCTGATGAGGAAGGGCATCACGCCCTTGTAACTCTCAGAAATGGGCACATCTTTGGCCATGCTGTTCACAACGTAAACATTCAAGCCGACCGGCGGTGCCAACATGCCAAACCCAACAGTCATGAGCACCATAATGCCAAACCAAATGGCGGTGGGCTCCTTGGCCATGCCAAAGTCGAGACCCATGATCATGGGGAAGAAAATGGGAATGGTGAGTAAAATCATGCTGAGTTCATCCATGACGGCGCCCAGCACCACATAAAACAGCAAGATGGCCGTCACAACCATCAAGGGTGCAAGACCCCAACCGCCAACCACTTCGGCCAACTGATTCGGTACTTGCGTTAATGCCAATGAAGAGTTCATGACATCGGCGCCAATGAAAATCATGAAGATCATGGCCGAGCTTTCAGCCGTTGCATAAAAGCACAGCTTGAATTTGGCCCAGGTGATTTCTCGCTTGAGCAAGGCCGCCACAAAGGTGGATGCAGCTCCCACACCGGCACCTTCAGTGGGTGTGAAGAAGCCACCGTATATGCCGCCAAACACAATGACAAAAATAGACGCAATGGGCAAAATACCTGCGAGGGCAGCCAAAGAGAATTTCTCAATGTCGTCACCTACTTCAGGCGCTTGTCCTGGAACCACACGCACATAGATGGCGATGGCAATCATGTAGCCCAACATGGCAATGAGGCCGGGCACCATGGCGGCTGCAAACAGCTTGGCAATATTCTGCTCAGTCAAGATGGCGTAAATCACCAAGGGAACTGATGGCGGAATCAAAATGCCCAAGGTACCACCGGCTGCCAAAGTGCCTGTCGACAAACGACCTGAGTAGCCATGGCGTTTCATCTCAGGCAGCGCAACGCCCGTGATGGTGGCGGCCGTGGCCACCGAAGAGCCGCAGATGGAGCCAAAGGCTGCACTGGCCAGAACAGCGGCCATGGCCAAGCCGCCTTTAAAGCGCCCCATGACGCTGGCAGCAAATTGAAACAAAGCCTTACTGATGCCGCCTTGGGTTGCAAAGTGGCCCATCAAAATAAACAAGGGAATGACAGACAGGTCATAACTTGCAAATCGCGCGAACGCCAAGTTGTTGAGAAAGCTCGAGTAAGGGCCCCAGCCCGTTTGAATCAGATAACCCAGGGTTCCTGCTGAAAACATAGAGACAGCGATGGGAACTCGGATGGCCATGAGAACCAGCATGGCACCAAAAATAATCAAACACAGTGTGAGTGCGCTCATGCTGATGAGCCTTCGGAGTTTGTGAACTTCTCACCCATCAAGGCCTGCGTCAAAGCAATGGCGGCGCTCAGTGCCAACGGGGGCGTCATGGCGGCATACACAATCCATTCGGGGAAGCCCAACATCATGGAGCCCGATTGGGAAACCCATGCGTTCATACCGCCCAAGTAGGTTCGCCAAGCAAGCAAGGCAAATGCAGCAGTCATGAACAAAGCGCCCAATCTGTCGAGTTGGGCGGTGGTGGCCTCACTGGCCTTGGCTGTAAAAAAGTCCACAATGATGTTGGCCTTTTTGAACTGGCACATCGGCATGAACAAGGCAATGGCTGCCCCTGTGGCAACACCGGTCAACTCAAAGTCACCCACGATGGTCTGACCTGTTGTGTTCCGACCGATTAGGCTGTAGCAAGTCATCAAGGTGATGAACGTGAGCAATGCCCCCGATAAGATGCTGCAAAACTTGGCCAGCAATTCGAGTATTTTCAATGTGGGCTCCCAAAAAAGGGGATTGCTCCCCTTTTTTTCTTCTGTTTATTTGGCAGGATCGACTTTGACGGTCAAAGTGCCAATGCCAGCAACGCGGCCAACCAATGTGTCACCTGCAACCACTGCTGCTACGCCTTCAGGGGTGCCTGTGTAAATCAAGTCGCCTGGTTGCAGCTCCCATGCGGCTGACAAATGTTCAATGGTTTCCGCCACATTCCAAATGAGTTTGGCAACATTGCTGGTTTGACGCTTGGCACCGTTGACCAAGAGATCTATCTCAGCATGGTTCACATCGCCAGCCTTCCCAATGGGTGTGATGGGGCCAATGGGCGCTGAGTGATCAAATGCCTTTCCGATACACCATGGGCGACCTTGCTTTTTCATCTCGTTTTGCAAATCACGACGAGTCATGTCAAGGCCTACGGCATAACCGAAGATGTGTTTTTCTGCATCTGCGGCTTTGATGTTTCGTCCACCCGTTCCGATGGCCACAACCAGTTCAATTTCGTGGTGGAAATTTTGTGTCAAGCTAGGGTAGGGCATGTGGCCTGTCTCGCCCTCGTTCACAACCACCAAAGAGTCTGTCGGCTTTAAAAAGAAGAAGGGAGGCTCGCGTCCAGTGAAGCCCATTTCTTTGGCATGTTCTTCGTAATTGCGGCCGACGCAATAAATGCGGCGTGCGGGGAATCGATCAGCTCGGCCCAAGACCGGTACGGAAACCACGGGGGCGGGAGAGAAAACAAAGCTCATAACAACCTTTCGCTTGAAACAATTAACACGCTCAAATTCAGTTTTGATAAGTATACTTATTAATTGACGAATCTTTCGCAAACCTTTGATGATAAACCTATGAACAAGAGCTTTGATTTTGCAAACGCGCCAGGCCATTTGGTACGCCGTGCACAACAAATTGCGGTGGCCTTGTTCATGGCTGAATTGGCTGCAGAAGATGTCACACCCGTTCAATTTGCGATTTTGAATGCTGTGATGGACACCCCTGGCATTGATCAAATCACTTTGGCAGGACGCGTTGCCTTTGATGCCGCAACATCTGGCTCGGTGATCGGCCGCTTGGAAAGCAAAGGGTGGATCAAGCGAGAGCCTCATGAAATCGATCGTCGAAGGAAGCTTTTGTGGTTGACCCCAGCGGGCCACTCGGCCACGCTCCAAATGAAAACAGCAGTGGAGCGTGTTCAAGAAAACTTTCTCAAACCCCTAAGCCATGAAGAGTCCGAACATCTGGCAGCATTGCTTTCCAAACTGGTGACAGGTCACGAGCAAAAGGGTTCTTGAATTTGGACGGCTTGCTTTTTAAAAGCAGATTCAATTGCGGATGGAAGCCAGATGCCTGTTAACTTTTGTAAGTGAGTACAAAATGTTCAACCACTGGTGGTGCAGCGAAGAACGGCCCAACGATGGCGCGCCACTCAGTGAACGAAGCTGACTCTCTGAAGCCAATGGTGTGATCTTCCAAGGTGTCCCAGAAAATTTGCAAAATAAATCGATCGGGGCTTTCAATGCCTTTATTGACCTTGGCACCCTGAAAGCCCTTGGCCCCAGAGATGACGGTTTGAAGACCGCGCGCAATAGCCTCTTCAAACTCAGCTTGTTGGCCGGGCTTGATGCGAATGTCTGCAAGTTCAAGAATCATGGTGGTCCTAGTTTAAAAATGAAGTTTTGAAATTAAGTTCGGCGCTGTTTGGCAACCCACAACACAAGCGCCACAAAAGCCAAGCTCACAATGCTCAAAGCAAAACTGCCGGCGGCCCAAAAAGTGCTGACCTCTGGGCGACTGCTCAAGGGGCCCAAACCATGATAAGCCCAAATATATGCGCCCCAAAGACCAACGCCCCACAGCATGATGCTGTAAATGATCAAAGGCAGAAGGGTCATTTTGTAACACCTCAATATAAACACACACACGGCTTGAAATGCGTCAACCAAATGATGAAGCGCAACCCATCCCAGCACAGAAGCCGCAGCCAGAATGACCGCCGTATCGGTTGAGAATAAGCTGGCCAAAGCATCCTTGCCTATAGCCAACGCGCTGCTCAGTACCAAGGCCAGTGCCAAAGTTAACTTCAGACCCGTGTGGGCGGCATCTTCTGCATGACGCGGTTCGTTGGCCCCAATCCAAAAGCCAACCCGTGCACTGCAAGCGATGCCAAGCGCCAATGGCACCATATACAACAGCGTGGCAATGCTTGTTGCAATTTGGTGGCTGGCTGATGCCACGACACCTTGTCTAGATATGAACAAGGCCATCATGGTGAAGGAAGTGACTTCCACCATCAAAGACAATGCAGCAGGAACTCCCAAGTGCAAAAACGCGCGAATCATTTTCCAGTTGGGTGCTTCCAAGGGCTTCCATATTTTGAATTCTAGGTAAACTTTTTGGTAGCGCAAAAAATAAAGGCCCATGACCATGAGCCATGTATTCACCACCAAAGTTGCCCAGGCGCAGCCCACAAGGCCTTGCGCCTCCAAACCCCAGCCACCAAAAGTGAACCAAATTGAAAGAGGAATTTTGATGCCCAAAGATGCAATTTGAAGTGCCGTGACCCAGAGCGGCATGCCCAAACTCTGGTTAATTGTTGAATACATTCGAAACAGCAGGGAAGGGCCTACCGCAATGGCCAAAACCTGCAGGTAAGCTCGAACATCATTTTGTAAAACTTCAGGCACGCCAGTGACATTCAGCCATGGATCAGGAAAGAGCAGGGCCAGGGTACCCAAGACGATGACAAATAGGCACAAGTACAAGGCCTGCCGCACGGATTGACCCAACGCCACATGAGACCCAGCGCCGCGAAGCTCTGCCCAGACCGGAAGCAGCGCGGTGATCAAGCCATTCAAGGCCACATAGATGCTGATGTAAATGGCGGAGCCCACCGATAAAGCCGCGAGTGCAGAGGCGTCGTAGCGACCTGCAATGAAGGTGTCGGCAACACCAAAAGCCATCACAGCCAGTTGCCCTACTAAAACCGTACCGGCGTGACGAAGGATGGTGGGCGCTTCAAACATGCCGTACTCGCGCTCAGGGTTTGGCAGTTATAGAGATCGACAGGGCTCTGAACAAGACGATGTCTTCATTGTTGTCTGAGGGGCGACGCACTGTGGCGTGTTGTGTCCATGCGCCGGCATCAACCTCTTGGGTGAATGCCGCAAGGGCTTGTGTGTCGACAATGAGCCAAGCACATTGGCTTGCATTTGAAGCTGTGCTTTCAGCTCGGGTTAAAACAGGTAGCAGTTTGAGATTGCCATGAAATTGAAAAGCGGCGCCTTGCGCCTTGGTCAATCCAAAGAAATGAACACAGTCTGTTTCCCCCATCATGCTGCGAACCTTATTAACAAGGGGGGCATAGCTTCTGCCGAAATCTAGCAAAGGCAACCAAAGCGTCATGACCAAAAGCCAACACAAGATGGCACCACTGGCAGGCAGTACCATGCTCTTCCACAGTGCCGAGCGATGCCTACCTGCGCGCCATCTGACAAGGCCAGCCCAGGCCAGTGTTGCCAAGCTTGCCAAGATGAATGCAGTAAGGGAGAACTGAAGCACAAAACCTGGCGCAAGTCGTGCCACATTGATGGCAGGCTGAGCAGGAAAACCTGTTTGCATTGACAGCCAGACAGTCCAAATGATGAGCGCACCCACGCTGAAAAAGAGCAAGGTAAACCAATCAATGAAAGCACTGACGCTGCGTTTTAAAGTGGGTAAAGCAAATGCGGCCAGGGTGGCCAATGCAGGCAAACTGATCAGCAGCGCACGATCACTTAAGCCGGACATCCATGTGGTGGCAATGCCCACAAGCATGAACCAAAGAGGCAGCGACAAATGGGGATTGGCTGAAATACTTTTGAGTTGATAGCGCCAACGCCAAAGCGTCCAAACAGCCAAGGGCCAAGCAGGCCAAGTGAACCACAAAAGCAAACGGGCCATGGCCTTAACTTCAAACAAATGAGACGAGGCAACCCGCCAACGCCACAAGTCCAAGCCACTGGTGATCGCGGCGGTAGCAAGGCAGAAGATCAAGACCCAGGCAACATCGACTTTTCTCACGCGCAGAGATTGTGGCTGGCCCGTATCCAAAGCGATGACAATGGCGCCGCCTGCCCCCAAAATCATCGCCAAAGCAGGTGCGCCTGAAAGTGCCAGGCCCATGATGGCGAGGGCCGCGCAAAACAGCGAAGCCATTCTTTTGCGAGCCAAGTTGGCCAACGCAAAAAAGAGAAGTGCAGAAAAAGAAAGTTGTGCGAGTGCAGGTGTGGCTTCATGAGAAAGTCTGGCCAAACCCAAGCAGGCAAGCAAGGCAAGCAAACCACCATCGGCAATAGCCCGCGCATAGTCTGCAGGTTTGGCTTCGCCGCCAAAGGCAAAGCTCACGGGTTGAGCCGCCGGTGTTCGTGCAAGGGCGTAAACCGCGTACCAAGTGGCAGCCAGTGTGAGGCCCAACAACGCAATAAAGGGCAATTGAGCGGCAGTGTCGATAGGCAGGCCCTTGGGCGCCAATTGAATGGCCCATGCACCTAGCCAATAAGGCAAAAGTGCCGCACCGCTGTCTGTTTGCCCAAGCAGTGTTGGCTTTAACCAAGCCACATGGTCTGAGCCGAACGATTTCGCTAAGTTGAACATGAAGCCAAAGGCTTCCATGTCATCGGCTTTCCAAGGCGTGCGGCCCATAAAGCCAGGTAAAACATAAGCCAAGCAAAGCGCCCAGATAATCCAGCGCGGCAAACGCTTGACGGCACTTTGCGCCACGATGGCCGGGTTGGCAGAGGTATCTGATGGGTAGGAATTCACAATTCAGACAATAGCAGAGTCAGGTTCAAATTCACAAGTGTGGGCTGAGGCAAAAAACAAGGGCAGGCCGGTTGCCCGGACTGCCCTGCGGTGGTCACAAAGTGACGCGATGGGAAGATTACTTGGTAACGGACGTTTTGCCAAAACGGTTGCGGAACCTCTCCACGCGACCACCCATGTTGTCCACGGATTTTTGGGTACCGGTGTAGAAGGGGTGTGATTCGCTGGATGTATCGAGTTTGAACAAAGGCAGCTCGCGGCCGTCGTCCATTTTCACCATCTCTTTGGCATTGACGCAAGAACGTGTGACGAACTTGAAGCCGTTAGACAAGTCCAAGAAGCAAACTTCTCGGTAGTTGGGGTGAATGCCTTCTTTCATGATCTATTCCTTGGGCTCAGATGCGACAGCCGCCCTCGGACCATCCGGGGTACTTTTCGCTAAGCACGAGATTATGGCATGAAATCAATGACTTGCAAGCCACGTTAAGGTGTAGATAAGCGACTTTTTAGCCGCCTCGACGCATCATGTCGAAGAATTCGACGTTGCTTTTTGTGGCTTTCATGCTTTTGAGAACCATTTCCATGGCCTCAATTTCGTCCATGTTGTACATGAACTGGCGCAAGATGCGGGTTTTTTGCAGCACTTCAGGCTGGAGCAACAATTCTTCGCGGCGTGTACCGCTGCGGTTCAAGTTGATGGCCGGAAACACGCGTTTTTCGTACAAGCGGCGTTCCAAATGGATTTCGCAATTGCCAGTCCCTTTGAATTCATCAAAGATCACCTCGTCCATGCGGCTGCCGGTGTCTACCAGGGCTGTGGCAATGATGGTCAGGCTGCCG
>SXXD01000190.1 GCA_005789685.1 Burkholderiales bacterium | reverse complement strand
TCGGAAGCAACCTGAGCTGCAAACGGTGTGGATTTACGTGAACCTTTGAAACCTTGACCACCAGAAGACGCCCATGACAAAGCATTGCCTTGGCGGTCTGTGATGGTGATGATGGTGTTGTTGAACGAGGCGTGCACGTGTGCAATGCCATCGGCAACGTTCTTGCGAACTTTTTTGCGCACGCGTTGTGCGGCGCTATTGGTTGGGGCTTTTGCCATGGTGGTCTCTCAATCCCTGTTATTTCTTCAAGCCGGCGGCGCCTTTGCGCGGACCCTTGCGAGTGCGAGCATTGGTGCGAGTACGCTGACCACGCATGGGCAAGCCACGGCGGTGGCGGAAACCACGGTAGCAACCAATGTCCATCAAACGCTTGATGTTCATGGTTGTTTCGCGACGCAAGTCACCTTCAATGGTGATCAATGCGATTTGATCGCGAATTTTTTCCAGGTCGCCATCCGTCAGATCTTTGATCTTCTTGGAATAAGCAATGCCTGAAGCTTCGCAAATTTTGCGAGCGCGGGTGCGACCGATACCAAAGATGGCGGTTAAGCCAATTTCGGTATGCTTGTGCGGCGGAATATTGATACCAGCGATACGTGCCATTTTGGTCCTCTAATAACTCTTGCAATCAGCCTTGACGCTGCTTGTGACGTGGGTCTGTGCAGATAACACGAACCACGCCCTTACGGCGAATGACTTTGCAGTTGCGGCAAATTTTTTTGACCGAAGCCGAAACTCTCATTTCATTTCTCCTAAAACTTTTTTGACTGTCAATTGATTCACAGCGTTGTTTTGAAGTTCGCTTTTTTGAGAAGCGACTCATACTGCTGTGACATCATGTAATTTTGAACTTGTGACATGAAATCCATGGTCACGACCACAATGATCAGAAGTGAGGTGCCGCCAAAATAGAAAGGCACGTTGTACTTCAAGATCAAAAATTCGGGCAAAAGACAAACAAAGGTGATGTACACGGCACCAGCCAGTGTGAGACGCACCAAAATTTTGTCTATGAATTTGGCAGTGTGATCACCGGGGCGAATGCCGGGGATGAACGCACCACTCTTCTTGAGGTTGTCGGCCGTTTCGCGGCTGTTGAACACCAAGGCTGTGTAGAAAAAGCAGAAGAAAATAATGGCAGCTGCATAGAACATGACGTAGATGGGTTGACCAGGTGTGAGCGCACCAGACACATCTTTCATGAACAACACCAAAGCGTTATCAGACTCACCAGAACTGAACCAATTGATCACAGTGGCTGGTAACAAAATAATGGAAGAAGCAAAGATAGGGGGAATGACACCCGCCATGTTGAGCTTCAGGGGCAGGTGAGAGGATTGACCGCCGTAGACCTTGTTGCCCACCTGACGGCGCGCATAGTTGACCAAAATTTTGCGCTGACCGCGTTCAACGAACACCACAAAATAAGTGACCAACATGACCACTGCAATGATGAAGATGGAAACCAAAGGGCCCATGGCGCCTGTGCGAACCAACTCCAACAAACCACCGATAGAACTGGGCAAACCTGCTGCAATTCCGGCAAAAATGAGAATCGAAATACCGTTGCCCAAACCGCGCTCGGTGATTTGCTCGCCTAGCCACATCAGGAACATGGTGCCAGCGGTCAAACTCACGACGGCTGTCATGCGGAAACCAAAACCAGGGGAAATAACCAAGCCAGCAGAGGCTTCGAGGGCCATGGCAATACCCAGCGACTGGAACAAAGCCAAACCCAATGTGCCAAAGCGTGTGTATTGGGTGATTTTACGACGACCTGCTTCGCCCTCTTTCTTGAGCTGCTCGAAGGCAGGCAAGACGTAGGTGAGCAATTGCATGATGATGGAGGCAGAGATGTAAGGCATGATGCCCAACGCGAACACGGTGAAGCGCGACAAAGCACCACCCGAGAACATGTTGAACAGGCTCAAAATACCGCCTTGCTGCCCATTGAAAAGTTGTTGCAGTTGTCCGGGGTCAATGCCTGGAACGGGAATGTGGGCGCCCACACGGTAAATCACCAACGCGAGCAACAAGAAAGCGAGTCGGCGACTCAAGTCTCCGTACTTGCCTTTGTTGGCTGTTGTTGCGCTAGTGACCACTGCTTGTCTCTTTGTTCAATTAGGCCAAGGAGCCACCAGCAGCTTCAATGGCTGCTTTAGCACCTTCCGTTGCGCCAATGCCTGTCAATTTGACTGCTTTGGTCAACGCGCCTGTTTTAACAACCTTGACCACTTTGGCCAACTCGCCCACCAGGCCAGCTTGCTTGAGTGTCAACAAGTCAACTTCGGGCAGGCCGAGTTTATCGAGGGCTGTGAGTGTGACTTCAGCGTTGAACTTCAAGAGATGAGACTTGAAGCCACGCTTAGGCAGACGGCGTTGCAAAGGCATTTGACCGCCTTCAAAACCCACTTTGTGGTAGCCGCCTGAACGAGATTTTTGACCTTTGTGACCACGGCCGGCGGTTTTACCCAAGCCAGAGCCAATGCCACGACCAACGCGACGCTTGGCGTGTTTAGAGCCAGCTGCAGGTTTAATAGTATTGAGTTCCATCAGAATTACCTCAGAGAACTTTGACCAGATAGCTGATCTTGTTGATCATGCCGCGAACAGAAGGTGTGTCTTCTAATTCGCTGACGCTGTTGAGCTTGCGCAAGCCCAGACCGCGAACGGTGTCGCGGTGGTCTTGTTTGCAGCCGATAGGGCTGCGAACCAGTTGGACCTTGACGGTTTGTTGTTGTGTTGTCATCTTGTTGCCTTTTTGGTTTAAGCGAAGATGTCTTCAACGCTCTTGCCACGCTTGGAGGCAATTTCGTATGCCGTTGTGCATTGAGTCAATGCGTCCAAAGTAGCGCGAACCATGTTGTAAGGGTTTGACGAACCATGGCTTTTGGCCACGATGTCAGTGATGCCCATCACTTCGAAAACAGCACGCATGGG
>SXXD01000189.1 GCA_005789685.1 Burkholderiales bacterium | reverse complement strand
TAGATTTTAAATCTTCAGAGACCGCCAAACACGCAAAGCCTGCACAGTTTCTTTCACATCGTGCACTCGAACCACTGAAGCCCCGTTTTGAACGGCAATAAGGGCTGCAGCCACACTGGCACCCACTCTGTCCTTGGGCTCAGGTGCCTTTCCTTGCATGGCTGTCAGCTTGCCCAAAGTTCCTTTGCGCGACCAGCCTGCCATCAGCGGATGGCCAAGAGACAACAACTCTGATTGACGTTGTAGCAAACTTAAATTTTGCTCAAGCGTTTTACCAAAACCAATACCTGGGTCTAAAACAATGCGATTAGCCTGTACCCCAATGTGCCTCAATTTCAAAACTTGCTGAGTCAAGAAATCTTTGACCAAAGGCAACGCATCACCGGTCATAGGCTGCGCCAACATGGTGAGTGGTTCTTGGTGCATGTGCATCAGGCAGACGCCACATTGAGGATGACGCGCCACCACCTGCAGGGCACCTGCTTGCCGCAAAGCCCAGATGTCGTTCACCACATCAGCCCCCAAGTCCAGGGCTGCTTGCATCACTTCTGGCTTGTAAGTATCGACCGAAACAGGCACATTCCAAGTGAGTGCTTCTTGCAAAAATGGCAACACGCGCTTCAACTCTTCTTCGACGCTTACGGGCTCTGCACCGGGCCTAGATGACTCTCCGCCAATGTCCAAAATGTCGGCGCCCTGAGCCAGCAGAGTTTGAGCATTTTCAAGAGCCATGGACAAGCTACTGTGACGCCCCCCATCAGAAAAAGAATCGGGCGTGAGGTTCACAATGCCCATGACTTTGGGCTGGGTGAGGTCAATCGCGTACCTAGAGGTCTGCCAAATGGGTTGGATCATGAAGTACAACGGATTTGGAATTTCATTTCAGCAGCTTAAAACAATAACGGGGCCGAAGCCCCGTATTGATCATGGAGAGGATCAGGCCGCGTTGGGCTCTGGATCGACTTTGACAGCAGGCGTGCCGCCAGCATCGTCGCTGCCAGAAGGCGGAATGCGGGGCGTCCAATCTTTGGGGGCCTTGGGTTCACGACCGGCCATGATGTCGTCAAGCTGAGTGACGTCAATGGTTTCCCACTCTAACAAGGCCTTGGCCATGGCGTGCATCTTGTCGCTGTGCTCTTCAATTAAGCTGCGCGCCAATTTGTATTGTTCGTCAATGATGCGGCGCACCTCAGCGTCTACCTTTTGCATGGTGGACTCAGACATGTTGGTGGTCTTGGTGACAGAGCGACCCAAAAACACTTCGCCTTCATTTTCGGCATAGACCATGGGGCCCAAGGCAGTGGTCATGCCATAACGCATGACCATGTCGCGGGCAATTTGGGTAGCACGCTCAAAGTCGTTGCTAGCGCCCGTGGTCATTTGCTTCATGAACACTTCTTCAGCAATGCGGCCACCAAACAACATGCTGATTTGGTTCAGCATATATTCACTGTCGTAGCTGTAGCGATCACGCTCAGGTAGGCTCATGGTGACACCCAAGGCACGTCCACGAGGAATGATGGTGACCTTGTGCACAGGGTCACATTTGGGCAACAGCTTACCGATGAGGGCGTGTCCCGACTCGTGATAAGCCGTGTTACGACGTTCGTCTTCAGGCATGACCATGCTCTTGCGCTCAGGGCCCATGAGGATTTTGTCTTTGGCTTTTTCAAAGTCTTGCATTTCCACAACGCGGGCGTTGCGTCGTGCCGCCATGAGGGCAGCTTCGTTGCACAAGTTGGCCAAATCGGCACCGCTCATGCCAGGTGTACCGCGAGCGATGACGCCGGGGTTCATGTCTTGGCCGATTGGGATTTTGCGCATGTGCACAGCCAAGATTTGTTCGCGGCCGCGAATGTCGGGCAAGGTGACATAAACCTGGCGGTCAAAACGACCGGGGCGCAAAAGCGCTGCATCCAAGATGTCGGGGCGGTTGGTGGCAGCCACCACAATCACGCCGAGGTTGGTTTCAAAACCGTCCATCTCGACCAGCATTTGGTTGAGAGTTTGCTCGCGTTCGTCATTGCCACCGCCCAAACCAGCACCACGCTGTCGGCCGACTGCGTCAATCTCGTCGATAAAAATAATGCAAGGCGCATTTTTCTTGGCGTTCTCGAACATGTCTCGAACACGGGCTGCGCCCACACCCCCAAACATTTCTACAAAGTCTGAGCCGGAGATACTGAAGAAAGGCACCTTGGCCTCGCCTGCAATGCTCTTGGCCAACAAGGTTTTACCGGTACCGGGAGGGCCAACCAACAGCAAGCCACGTGGGATGCGGCCACCTAGTTTTTGAAATCTGGCGGGGTCTTTCAAGAAGTCGACAACTTCTTTCACTTCTTCTTTGGCTTCGTCGCAACCCGCCACATCGGCAAAGGTAACTTGATTGGTGTTTTCATCGAGCATGCGGGCTTTGCTTTTGCCAAAGCTGAAGGCACCGCCTTTGCCGCCGCCTTGCATTTGGCGCATGAAATAAACCCACACACCAATGAGCAAAAGCATGGGGCCCCAACTGACCAGCAAACTCATGAGCAGAGAACCCTCTTCGCGAGGTTTCACATCAAACTTCACGCCATTGGCAATAAGGTCGCCAACCAAGCCGCGATCTAAATAGGTGGCAGTGGTTTTGATCCGGCGATCGTCGGTGGTGACGGCTGAAATTTCTGTGCCGCCTTGACTCTCTTGAATCGTGGCCGTTTTAATGCGGTTGCCTCTAACTTCCTCTAAAAAGTCAGAGTAACCCAAGTAACCTGAGCCGACACCCGATCGGTTGTCGAATTGTTTGAATACAGTGAAGAGCACCATGCCAATCACAAGCCATACGGCGATCTTTGAAAACCAAGGGTTGTTCAAGAAGAGCTCCCAGTTAAACATCTAATGAATGAACATTCTAGACTTTTGAAAGTGCTGTGGGGCCAATTTACCTTGACTAAGCCTTAAAAGTAGAAGGAAATTTGGTGTTCTGCGTTGCGATTAAGTCGATTCGGCAGGACTGGGCCTGTTTTTAGGTTCAATTCCCACCAAAAACTGCTCTGAGGATTTGTCTCGGGAAGCCTTGGGTTTGATCGGTTTGACGGTTTTGAAAGAGTCCTTGAACAGCTTCACCAGTTGGCTGTAGCCACTCCCGTGAAAGACCTTCACCACCAAGGCCCCTTGCGGCTTCAGGTGCATTTGAGCAAATTCAACCGCCAATTCAATCAGGTGTGTAATTCTTGCAGCATCCACAGAATCAATGCCCGACAGATTGGGCGCCATGTCTGACACCACCACATCGACGGGCCGATCTCCCACAATGGCTTGAACTTGGGCCAGCACATCGGCTTCCGTAAAGTCACCCTGAATGAAATGGACACCCTCAACCGGCTCCATGGGCAACAGGTCCACAGCCAAAATGGTGCCGTTCAAATCACCCACCGCCGCGCCCCCAGGCGAAAGCTTGCGCCGAACATATTGGCTCCAAGCCCCAGGCGCTGAGCCCAAGTCAACCACCAAGTTGCCTGGTTTGATGAGGCCAAAAGTTTCGTCAATTTCTTTCAGTTTATAGGCCGCCCTCGCCCGATAGCCTTCTCTTTTGGCCAACTTGACATAGGGGTCATTGACGTGGTCGTTCAACCACGACTTGTTGACTTTTTTACTTTTGGTTTTTACTTTCATGATCTTCCGTTCAAGCAGGGATAATAGCGCTATGCCCCAAATTCAATTGACTCCCGCCCAACGCAAGGTTCACCGAGCCGAAGCGCACCACCTCGACCCCGTTGTCATGATTGGCAACGACGGCCTCACGCCTGCTGTTGTCAAAGAAACAGACGCGGCCCTCAAAGCCCACGGCCTGATCAAAATTCGTGTTCTGGGTGACGACGGTGCTGCCCGCGAAGCCATGTACAACCAACTGGCCGATGATTTGAGCGCAGCGCCCATACAGCACATCGGTAAATTGCTGGTGCTTTGGCGCCCCTTGCCAGAAAAGGAAAAAACCGTTTCCGAAGATCGCATGGCCGGACCCCGTGATTTTAAGGTCTTGAAGTACAGCAGCCGCGGCGGCCAACGGCCTGAGGTTAAAACTTTGCGTGTCTTGGGCAACCAACGCCTGACCTCGGGCGGTCAAGTCAAGCGCGCTAAAGTGAAACAAAAGTCAATCAAAAAGCGCAATCAAGCCTAAGCCAAGGCAGTGTCCATGCAGACCTCCCAACGTCACATCATTTGCATGAAGTGGGGCACCAAGTATGGACCCGAGTATGTCAACCGCTTGTACGCCATGGTGGGAAGGCACCTCACTGGCGACTTCAACATGGTCTGCCTCACTGACGATACCAAGGGCATTCGCAACGAAGTTCAGTGTCTGCCCATACCTGCATTGGATTTACCGCCAGGCATTCCCGAACGAGGCTGGACCAAACTGGCCTCCTTCACCAAAGACCTGCATGGCCTGACCGGCACCGCCTTGTTTTTAGATGTCGATGTGGTCATTACAGGCAGTCTCGATGGGTTCTTCGAAGTGCCAGGCAAGTTCATGATCATTCACGATTACAAACGACCTTGGCGAATTACCGGCAACTCTTCGGTCTACCGTTATGAGTTGGGTGCACACCCAGAGGTTCTCGAATACTTTCGGAATAATTTTGAAAGCATTCGCCAACAATTCAGAAATGAACAGGCCTATCTCTCAGACTACATGAACCGCTTAGGCCATTTGGCTTACTGGCCCTCAGAGTGGTGCCCCAGTTTCAAATACCACAGCATTCCAAGGTGGCCCACCAACTATTGGACGGCCCCACAAATTCCAACCAATGCTCGCATCGTGATTTTTCATGGTGAGTGCAATCCGCCCGATGCCTTGGCCGGCAAGCGCAATCGAAGATTCAGGTTCATCAAGCCAGCGCATTGGGTGGCCGAGCATTGGAAAGAATAGAACACAAAAAAAGACGTTGCAATGAACGCCTTTTTGAATGAAGGTGCGCGTTCTTATATGTAAGACACCGCCACAATTTCATAACGCTTCTCGCCACCAGGCGCTTGAAACACAGCCACATCGCCCTCTTCTTTGCCAATGAGTGCGCGCGCAATGGGGCTGCTGATGTTGATCAAGCCCAACTTGAGATCGGCTTCGTCTTCGCCCACAATTTGGTACTTGACCACCTCACCCGAGCTTACCTCTTCCAACTCAACAGTGGCACCAAACACAACCCGACCACCGGCATCCACCGATGCAGGGTCGATGATTTGAGCAGCAGAAAGTTTGCCTTCGACTTCTTGAATGCGGCCTTCTACAAAGCCTTGACGGTCTTTGGCAGCGTCGTACTCAGCGTTTTCACTCAAGTCGCCTTGCGCCCGGGCTTCGGCAATGGCGTTGATCACCCAAGGACGCTCAACTGTTTTCAATTGGTGCAATTCAGCTTTGAGCTTTTCAGCACCGCGAAGGGTAATGGGAATGGTCGCCACTTGGATGTCTCCGTATTTCTTTTAGACGCTCAACATGGCGTGCATTTCTTGAACAGAAATGACGTCCAAATTGTCGATGTATTTCATGCCTTCAACCGCAGCTTCAGCGCCAGCAATTGTAGTAAAGGTGGTCACCCGTGCCAAGAGCGCTGATGTGCGAATGGCTCTGGAATCGGAAATGGCATTGCGGCGCTCTTCCACCGTGTTAATGACCAAGGCAATTTCCTTGTTCTTGATCATGTCCACAATGTGCGGGCGTCCTTCTGTGACTTTGTTAACGGCCTGAAC
>SXXD01000188.1 GCA_005789685.1 Burkholderiales bacterium | reverse complement strand
TGTTCTGCATAAGTGAGCAAAGCACCTGCTGCGGCATGTGCATGACTGAGCTTGTCGGCATCCCATGCGGCCAGGCTGGCCACATTGAGCTGCTTGATCAGTTTGCTGTGACCTAAACCAGCTTCGTATTGAAAGTCGGGCCGCAGCGTGAGTGACAAGGCCATGCCACGTTGACCCAAGCGCATGGATTGAAGTTGTTGTTCCCATTTAGGTGTGATGCTGGCGCTGACCAACAACTCGCTGGGTGCAATTCTCTCAAGCCAATCGGCCAATTCATCGTGCGTGCATTCGGCCAGATGCAAGATGCCTTGTGTGACACTCAGCCAAGCCATGCCGCACGCATTGCGCGGCGCAATGTGCAATGACAACAAAATGGCTTCGCTTTTATCAGACAGCAACTCAGTGTCTGTGAGCGTGCCTGGTGTGACAACACGTACCACCTTGCGCTCAACGGGGCCTTTGCTGGTGGCCACATCGCCTACTTGCTCGCAGATGGCCACAGACTCACCCAATTTGATGAGTTTGGCCAAATAGTTTTCGACAGAATGAAACGGCACACCGGCCATGGCAATTGGCTTGCCTGCTGTTTGACCGCGGTGCGTGAGGGTAATGTCCATGAGGCCCGCTGCACGCTCGGCGTCTTCAAAGAACATTTCGTAAAAGTCACCCATTCGGTAAAAAACCAGGGTGTCAGGAAACTCCGCCTTGATGCGCAGATACTGCTGCATCATGGGCGTGTGAGCACTCAAGTCGAGCGCGTCCGTCATGGCTTAGATCGGGCTGTCGGTTGAGGATTGACGTGCTTCCGTATCCTTGATGTCGGCTGCACGCATGGCCGCTTTTTCGCCAGCACTGGCGAATTTGCTGTACTTGCTCAGGATAGGAACCAGCTGGCCGTAAATTTTGGGCGTGCCTGCCAAGCATTCTTTTTGTTCCAAGAAATCGGCGTCGCCCGTGAAGTTGCCCACCAAGCCGCCCGCCTCCGTGACCAGCAAGGAGCCTGCAGCAACATCCCAAGACTGGAGACCTGTTTCAAAGAACGCATCCGTAAAACCTGCGGCCACATAGGCCAAGTCCAATGCCGCAGCACCTGGCCTGCGCAGACCCTCGGTGCGCTGCATCACCTCGCCCATCATGCGCAGGTATTGGTTGAAGTTGTCACCTGGGCGGAATGGGAAACCTGTGGAAATAAGGCACTCATGCATTTGGGTGCGCTTGCTGGTGCGCAAGCGGCGGTCGTTCATGTAGGCGCCGCGGCCTTTGGTGGCTGTGAACAAATCATTGCGTGAGGGGTCGTAGACCACGGCTTGTTCTACTTTGCCATTGACGGCCAGCGCAATGCTGACGCAGTAAACAGGAAAACCGTGAATGAAGTTGGTGGTGCCATCAAGCGGATCGATGATCCAAACATGATCGGCATCGGGGTTGCCATGCGTTTTGCCAGACTCTTCGGCCAAGATACCGTGATGCGGGTAGGCGGTGAGAAGGGTTTCGATGATGGTGTTTTCGCTGGCCAAATCGACTTCGGTCACAAAGTCATTGACTTGCTTTTGCGAAATTCGAACAGCCTCAACGTCCAAGGCCGCGCGGTTGATGATGGCGCCGGCGGCGCGTGCAGCCTTGACGGCTACGTTGAGCATGGGGTGGAGATTGGTCGACATGAATTTTTAAGAACAGAAACTGAATTCCTCTGTGCGATGTCAGAGGCGAATGGCGCATTTTCCCATGAAATTTGGCCCTCGGCGCAGACCACAGTTCGTTTTGCTCATTTTGAGCACTTGGAACTGGGACAATAGCCCCTATGCGAACCCGATTTATCTTGATTGAGACCAGCCACCCAGGCAATGTGGGTGCGGCCGCCCGTGCCTTGAAGGTCATGGGATTCGATGAAATGGTGTTGGTGGCACCGCGCTACGCCAATATTTTGCGCAAGGAAGAAACCATCCAAAGGGCCAGTGGCGCCAATGATGTGCTGGACAAAACCCGCATTGTAGACACCCTAGAAGAAGCTTGTGAGGGCATCTCTCATCTGTGTGCCACGGCCATGACGCCTCGAGATTTTGGTCCTCCAACGAGATCACCCAGAGAGCACTTTGAAGGGCTGTTGGGCCGGTCTCTTGCGCAGACTCAAATGGATGCTGTCAATGCCGATGAACCTAAGCTGAAAGAGGTCATCTCGTCGATTGGAATTTTATTTGGCTCCGAACGCTTCGGCATGACAAACGAGGATGTCTACAAGTGCCATGTGGCTTTGTCTATTCCAACCAATCCGGCGTTTGGCTCTTTGAATTTGGCTGCAGCCATTCAATTGGTGGCCTATGAATGGCGTTTAGCCTTAGGTGGTTTTCCTGTTACGTCCCCTGTGCATGAATCGAATGTGGCCGATGCGGCTCAAGTGGCGGGAATGCTAAGTCATTTGGAAAAGGCCTTGGTTGAAATTGGCTTCCTCGATCCTTTGGCCCCTAAAAAACTCATGCCCCGTTTGAATCAGCTGTTCAATCGAGCAGATCTCACACCCGAAGAAATCCATATTCTCAGAGGTGTTGCTAAAGCCATGATCGAAACAGCTCACTCAAAAAGGTAGACTCGTCGCAAAACCATTGGCTTATGTTCTCTCGAATCCATTCCGACATTCAATGCATCCTTGACCGCGATCCTGCTGCGCGCACGTCATGGGAAGTACTCACGTGTTACCCAGGACTTCATGCAGTGGTCATGCACAGGTGGGCCCATGCTTGCTGGCACATGGGATTCAAATGGTTGGGCCGATTTATTTCCAATTTTTCACGCTGGATCACGGGCATTGAAATCCACCCAGGCGCCAAGTTGGGCGAGCGGGTATTTTTTGATCACGGGATGGGCATCGTGATTGGTGAAACAGCCGAGATTGGCGACGGTTGCACCATTTACCACGGCGTGACGCTGGGCGGCACATCTTTGTACAAAGGTGCAAAGCGCCATCCTACTTTGGGCAAAGATGTGGTCATTGGCGCAGGCGCTAAAGTGCTGGGCGGATTCACTGTAGGTGATGGCGCTAAAGTGGGGTCCAACGCGGTGGTCACCAAGCCGGTGCCAGAAGGCGCTACGGCTGTCGGCAATCCTGCACGAATCATTCAGGAAGATGCCGATGTACAGCGCGAAGCAACAGCATCCAAAATGGGCTTCTCAGCTTATGGCGTGACACAAAACGACGATCCCTTGTCGCAAGCGATGCGCGGATTGATCGACAACGCAGCCAGTCAAGAACATCAAATTGCCATGCTCTGGCAAGCGCTTGAAAAAATGAATTCAGAATCTGGCAATTCAGCGACCCTTCAAATGCCTGGCGATGCAGCCAAGCGCGAAACCTTTGAAGCTGAAAAACTCAATCAGTTGCTGGACAAGTAATTCTCAGTGTTTGGGTGGCCGAATGGCCGTTTTGGGTCTGAAGGCTTTGCACACTTCGTCGTGTGTTTCCAAATAAGGACCGCCAATCAAATCAATGCAGTAGGGCACGGCCGCAAAAATGCCATGCACCACGCTTTGCCCTTGGCTGTCTTTTAGGCCTTCTAATGTTTCTGCAATCGATTTGGGTTGCCCAGGAAGATTGATGATCAAACTCTGGCCCCGAATGACGGCCACTTGCCTTGAGAGGATGGCGGTGGGTACAAACTTCAAACTGATCTGACGCATTTGTTCGCCAAAGCCGGGCATCTCTTTGTCCGCTACAGCCAAGGTGGCTTCTGGGGTGACATCTCGAATGGCTGGGCCAGTGCCGCCTGTGGTGAGCACCAAACTGCAGCCAGCTCCCACCAATTCAATCAGCGTGGCACTGATGCGCTCTTTTTCGTCAGGAATAAGTCGAGACTCGAATTGCAGTGGATTTTTCAAGGCATGGCCAAGCCATGTTTGAAGTGCTGGCAGTCCTTTGTCTTCGTAGACGCCCTTACTGGCACGGTCGCTGATGGAGACAATGCCAATTTTGACGGGATCGTGCTCTGTGCTTGATGTGTCTTTTGATGGCGTCATGTTCAATGTTTATTCATTGTCGTCGTTGACTTGGTTGGCAGAGTTACCTTGCGAGGCGCTGCTCATTTCTGCGCGCACCAGCTGAAATATTTCGCGGTAAGCGCGACTTTGCCTTGGCGCCAAGCCTTGAGAAACACTGGCAGCAGAAATGGCGGGCGCATCTTTGCGTGCTTGCCGAATCAGGGCGCGCAATTGTTGGCTGTCGGTATCTGGAAAGTTTTTCAGCCATTCACCACAAGCATCGTCATCACTGATCAAGCGGTCGCGCCATTGCTCAGCCAAGTGCAGTTGCAATGTTTCTTGTGCCGACCCTTGGTTTTGTTCAAGCAGGGCTGCCTTGATGCTTTCAATGACGTCGTCGTCGAGTTTGCGCATAAGCTTGCCAATGAATTGCATTTGACGGCGCTTACCTTCAAAGTTGGTAATTCGTTTGGCATCCGCCACGGCATCGACCAGTTTTTCGGGCAGGTCGGCTTTGGCCATCAGATCGAGGCGTAAATCCAATAGACTCTCACCCAGTTTCTGTAGCTCATCGCTCTCTTTTTTCAGGTCAGTGCGGCTGGGTTCATCGCCCCCTTTCAGCTCGCGTTTGAGTTCGAGGTCGAGTTCGCTGCCTTCGGCAACAAATTGACCTTGAACGAAATAACCTTTTTTGAATTTACGGGACATGTGAGCTCTTAAGCCTTTTCAGCGGGACGGCAAGTATCATAGCCGTCACTGTGAATTTAAATAATCGCCTGTTTTGACGAATTCGACGCAAATGAACAAAAAAACCAAGCTTCAGACTGACAAGGCCCCTTCCAAGTCCCACCACCCGCATGACGGTTTTAGTTACAGCCGAAACTTTTTCGAAGGATTGGTTGATTCTGCCTTGAAACATGCCAAAAAGATCGGTGCTACCGATGCCGGCGCTGAAGCTTCTGAGGGATGTGGGCTGAGCGTGAGTGTGCGCAAGGGTGAGTTAGAAACAGTGGAGCGCAATCGGGACAAGTCCTTGGGCGTCACGGT
>SXXD01000187.1 GCA_005789685.1 Burkholderiales bacterium | reverse complement strand
GTGTGGTGGAGCCAAGGCTACAGCGAACCGGGCTCAGGCTCTGACTTGGCGTCTCTTAAAACCCGCGCTGAACGCGTGGGCAACAAGTACATTGTGAATGGCCAAAAAACTTGGACCACCTTGGGCCAGTATGGCGAATGGATTTTCTGCTTGGTGCGCACCAGCAACGAAGGCAAACCGCAAACCGGCATCTCCTTTTTGCTGATCGACATGAAGACGCCTGGCATTACGGTGCGCCCCATCAAGTTGCTCGATGGCGAATGCGAAGTCAATGAAGTGTGGTTTGACAATGTGGAAGTACCTGCAGAAAACCTGGTGGGTGAAGAAAACAAAGGCTGGAATTACGCCAAGCATTTGTTGGCCCATGAGCGCACCAACATTGCCGACGTGAACCGCGCCAAACGCGAACTCGAGCGTCTCAAGCGCATTGCCAAAACCGAAGGCGTTTACGAAGACATGCGTTTTCGCGATGAAATTTCCAAATTGGAAGTTGACATTGTTGCTTTGGAGATGTTGGTCTTGCGTGTTTTGTCTGCCGAAAAATCTGGTAAAAACTCACTCGACATTGCAGGCCTTTTGAAAATCAAGGGCAGCGAAATTCAACAGCGTTACACCGAGCTCATGATGTTGGCAGCCGGCCCCTTCAGCCTCCCCTTCATCTTCGAAGCCATGGATGCAGGTTGGCAAGGCGACTTCCCCGGACACGAAGTGTCCAACGCTCCGCTTGCAGCCAACTATTTCAACATGCGCAAAACCACGATCTACGGCGGCAGCAATGAAGTGCAGCGCAACATCGTGGCTCAGGTAGTTTTGGGTTAATGACTTAACCCCTAAAGGACACATCATGGATTTCGATTTTTCAGACGATCAAGAACAATTGCGCGACGCTGTTCGCAAATGGGTCGACAAGGGCTACACCTTTGACCGCCGCCGCGAAATTACGCATGCGGGCGGCTTTGACCGCGCCGCCTACACCGAGCTGGCAGAGCTGGGCCTGTGCGGCCTGTATGTCAGCGAAGATCAAGGCGGTATGGGCATGGGGCCCGTTGAAGGCATGGTGGTGATGGAAGAATTGGGCCGCGGCATTGTGCTCGAACCCATACAGCATGCTTTCATTGCTGGCGCCGTTTTAGAAGGCTATGCACCCGATGCTTTGAAGGCCGCATGGCTGCCCAAAATTGCAGGCGGCGAAGCCATTGTGGTGTTGGCTCACCAAGAACGCAAATCACGTTACAACACCCACAAATGCGATGCGCAAGCACAGCAACAAGATGGTCAATGGCTCATTACCGGCACCAAAAGCATGGTGGCCGTGGGTGACCATGCAGATGCCTTTTTAGTGCCAGCCATGGCATCCGGCAAGCTGGCTTTGTTCTTGGTGGCCAAAGGAGCCAAGGGCTGCACCACGTCGGGCTACGGTACCCAAGACGGTGGCCGCGCCGCTGAACTCCAACTCAATCAAAGCCCCGCAAGTTTGCTAACCCTCGATGGTCAAACCGCATTGAGCCACGCCGTGGACATTGGCATTGCGTGTGCCTGCGCTGAAGGCGTCGGCGTGATGGACAAAACCATGGCCATCACCGTGGACTACATGAACACCCGAAAGCAGTTCAACACCACCATCGCCACCTTCCAGGCCCTGCGTCACCGCGTGGCCGATATGAAAATGCAATTGGAGTTGGGCCGCTCAATGAGCTATTACGCCAGCTTGAAGCTCAATGCACCTGCATCTGAGCGCCACCAAGCCATGGCCCGTGCCAAATACCAATTGGGCAATTCCATGCGCTATGTGGGACAACAATCTGTGCAATTGCATGGTGGTATTGGCGTGACTGACGAGTACATTGTGAGCCACTACTTCAAGAAATTGACGCAGCTTGAAATGACTTTCGGCGACACCCTGCACCACTTGGGGGAAGTGTCTGCCAGCATGCAAGAAACAGCTGGCGTTTTCGCTTAAGGTGAGCTAAAGATCTAATCGATCAATCTGGAATTTTGAGGCACATGTGCCATCAAAAAAGCCATTTGATCGGTCAAGATTCTTCGGTTTCGCAAAATGAAATCTTCCCACAGGCTGGGCACATAAGGGGTGTAGAGCAAAGGCATGCCCGCTTGCTCAGGAGTTCGGCTGCTTTTGCGATGGTTGCATGAGCGACACGCCGTGACCACATTCATCCAATTGTCGATGCCATTTTGTGCAAAGGGCACGATGTGCTCGCGGGTGAGTTCTGTTTCATGAAATCGCTGGCCGCAATAAGCACACACATTGCGATCTCGAATGAACAATTTGCCGTTGGTCAGGCCGGGGCGGAGTTCGAAAGGATTGATGCCATGAACGCCGCGGGTACCAATGATGCTGTTGACCTTGATGATGGACTGTTCGCCCGTGATGGCATTGTGGCCACCGCGAAAAACAGCAATTTCTTGACCCGCTTCCCAGCGGACATCTTCGGCTGCGTAATAGACCACAGCTTGTTCCAAAGAAATCCAAGACTGCGGAAGCCCTTGGGCAGACAATTTCAAGACCTTCACAAGCGACTCCATCCAACGGTAAAACCATGACATGAAACGAGAACAGGCCAGTCTTTCTGGTCAGTCACAATATACCCTGTAATCAATTCATTTTTATGACGCAAGCAGCATGAATGTATTTCGTGGATTCAACCACCCAGACAGGGCCCATCAATGCGCCCTGACGATCGGTAACTTTGACGGTGTCCACCGCGGCCACCAGGCCATGCTCGCGCTCTTGAAAAACGAAGCTGCGCACCGTGGGGTACCCAGTTGCGTGATGACCTTCGAACCACACCCCAGAGATTTTTTTGCGAAACTTCACAACAAGCCTGAATTGGCGCCTGCACGAATTGCAAACCTCCGCGACAAATTGCTAGAGCTTGAACGTTGTGGCATCGACCAAGTGGTGGTGCTGCCCTTTGACGCACGCTTAGCAAGTCAAACACCAGAGGACTTCATTCGGTCTGTCTTGGTCAGTGGTCTGGGTGTTAAGTATTTGCTGGTGGGCGATGATTTTCGCTTTGGCGCCAAGCGAGCCGGCGACTACAGCATGCTGGACGCCGCGGGTCAGCGACTGGGTTTTGATGTGGCCAGGATGAACAGTTACGAAGTGCATGGCCTCAGGGTTTCAAGCTCTGCTGTCAGAGAAGCCTTGGCCAAAGGCGACATGAACGGGGTAGCCCGCCTTTTAGGACGGCCCTACAGCATCAGCGGTCATGTGGTACATGGCCGAAAGCTAGGGCGCGGCCTAGGCGCCTCTCAAGAAGGCGCTCAGGACGGCTTCAGAACCCTCAATTTGCGCTTTAGCCACCGGCAACCCGCAGCCAGCGGTATTTTCAATGTGGAAGTTCATGGCTTAAGCCCACAAGCCTTGCCAGGGGTGGCCAATTTGGGCATTCGCCCCTCTTTGGACCCTAACGATGTCAATGGTGGCAGGGTCCTGTTAGAAACCCATTGCTTAGACTGGCCAAACCAGCTTGGGGTCGAAGGTGGCTACAGTAAAATCATACGAGTTGACTTGTTGCACAAATTACACGACGAACTCAAGTACGACAGCTTGGAGGCCCTCACTTTGGGCATTGCCAAGGACTGTGACGATGCGCGTGCATTTTTCGCCGCTCGAAATGCGACTTTGCAAGTCCCCACACCATGACGCTTTGAACAATGTCCGAACAAAAAACAAATTACCGTGCCACTCTGAACATGCCCGACACCGCGTTTGCAATGCGCGGCGATTTGCCTAAACGTGAGCCCGCTTGGGCCAAGGCTTGGAGCGATCAAGGTCTTTACAAAAAACTGCGTCTTGCACGCCAAGGCGCCCCCTTGTTTGTGTTGCACGACGGCCCACCCTACGCCAACGGCAAATTGCACATTGGTCACGCGCTGAACAAAGTGCTTAAAGACATGATCGTCAAGTCCAAGCAATTGGCAGGCTTTGACGCGCAATACATTCCGGGTTGGGACTGCCACGGCTTGCCCATCGAAAACGCCATTGAAAAATTGCATGGCCGCAAATTGAGCCGCGACGACATGCAGGCCAAGAGCCGCGCCTTTGCCACCGAGCAAATTGATCAGCAGCGCGAAGACTTCAAACGTTTAGGCGTGTTAGGTGATTGGGAGCGCCCCTATCGCACCATGGATTTTGCCAATGAGGCCGGCGAGATTCGCGCCTTCAAACGCGTCATAGAACGTGGTTTTGTCTATCGCGGCTTGAAGCCTGTTTACTGGTGCTTCGATTGCGGCTCTTCCTTGGCCGAATTTGAAATTGAATACGCCGACAAAAAAAGCGACACCCTGGATGTTGCTTTTGAAGCGGCCGACAACGCCGCACTGGCCAAGGCGTTTGGCCTTAGCGCCCTGCCCGACTCGTCCAAATCGGCCTTCGCGGTCATTTGGACCACCACTGCATGGACATTGCCTGCCAACCAAGCCCTTAACGTGAACCCTGAATTGGTTTACGCCATGGTCAATACAGACAAAGGCCTCTTGGTGATAGCCGAGTCTTTGGTCGAAAAATGTTTAGAGCGCTACAAGTTAGAAGGCCAAGTGGTGGCCACCACCACCGGCGACAAACTGGGCGGCTTGAATTTCAAACACCCCTTGTACGATGTTCACGAAGGCTACAAACGCTTCTCGCCGGTCTATGTGGCCGAGTATGTCAGTGCGCAAGATGGCACGGGCATCGTTCACTCTTCACCCGCTTATGGTGTCGATGACTTTAATTCTTGCGTGGCCAATGGTCTGGCCTATGACGACATCTTGAACCCTGTTCAAGGCAACGGTAGCTATGCAGAAGACTTGCCTTTGTTTGGCGGTATGAACATTTGGAAAGCTTGCCCCCGCATCATTGAAGTCTTGGGTGAAAGCCATCGCCTCATGGCCACTTATGGCATCACCCACAGCTACCCTCATTGCTGGCGCCACAAAACACCTGTCATTTACCGGGCGGCAGCGCAGTGGTTTGTGCGCATGGACGAAGGCTCTGGCGTCTTCACCAAAGACAAAGCTCCCAAGACCTTGCGTCAGTTGGCACTAGACGCCATCGACCAAACCAATTTCTATCCCGAAAACGGCAAGACCCGTTTGCGCGACATGATTGCCAACCGGCCTGACTGGTGCATTTCGCGTCAGCGCAGCTGGGGCGTTCCTGTGCCCTTCTTCTTGCACAAAGACTCTGGCGAGTTGCATCCCCGCACCATGGAAATTTTGGACCAAGCAGCCGACATCGTTGAAAAAGGCGGCATTGAAGCTTGGAGCCGTGCCACAGCAGAAGAAATTTTAGGTTCGGTCGATGCCCCTAGCTACACCAAGAGCACCGACATCTTAGAAGTGTGGTTTGACTCGGGCTCTACCTTCCAACATGTTCTTCGCGGCAGCCACAAAGCGGCTTACGATCGCGCACCATTCCATGACGTCGGCCCTGAAGCAGACTTGTACTTAGAAGGCCACGACCAACACCGCGGATGGTTCCACAGCTCTCTGTTGTTGGGCTGTGCGCTCTACGATCGTGCGCCTTACCGCGGTTTGCTCACACACGGTTTTGCCACTGACGGTCAAGGCCGCAAGATGAGCAAGAGCTTGGGCAATGTGATGGCGCCGCAAGAAATTAGCGACAAGATGGGCGCAGAAATTGTCCGATTGTGGGTGGCTTCTACCGACTACTCCGGCGATCTCAACATCGACGACAAAATTCTGGCGCGCGTGGTCGATGCCTATCGCCGCATTCGCAACACCATGCGCTTCTTGTTGGCCAACGTCAGCGACTTCGACCCTGTCAAAGACGCCGTAGCCGATGCCGATTTGTTAGAAATTGATCGCTTTGCATTGAGCCGCGCAGCTCAATTGCAAGCCGATATTTTGGTGCACTTCAAGGACTATGAATTCCACCCGGTGGTGTCCAAATTACAAATCTATTGCTCAGAAGATTTGGGCGCATTCTACTTAGACGTGTTGAAAGACCGCCTCTACACCAGTGCTCCGAAATCCTTGGCGCGCCGATCTGCTCAAACAGTGCTGTACCGCATCACACATGCCATGCTGCGCTTGATGGCACCGTTCTTAAGCTTTACCGCAGAGGAAGCTTGGCAAAGCTTTGGCAGTTCTGAATCGATCTTCATGGAAACCTTCAGCGACTTGGGCACACCCAATGAAGCGCTGCTGGCCAAGTGGTCACGCATTCGCGAAATTCGCGATCAAGTGAACAAAGACATTGAAGCCTTGCGCGCCGATGGCAAAGTGGGCGCTTCATTACAAGCTTCTGTCAACTTGCAAGTTGGACCTGAAGACCATGCCTTGTTGGCCAGTTTGGGAAATGACTTGAAGTTTGTATTCATCACGTCGCAACTTAACTTGGAAGAAGGTTCCGAATTGATCGCCAAGGTTTCTGTCAGCCAAGACACCAAGTGCGACCGCTGCTGGCATTACTCGCCCGATGTGGGCGTGAACCCCGCACATCCCACACTGTGCGGACGTTGTGACAGCAACCTGCATGGCGCGGGTGAGAAGCGATTGTTTGCTTAAGCCAGCCGGCGCAGACCTCAAGCAAGATGGCAAATAGTAAAAGCGCATTCAAATCAGGGGCGGGCGTTTGGCTTTGGTTGGGCGTTGCACTGGTCATTTTTTTGCTTGACCAGCTTACCAAAATTGCCATCGTGGGTGCTTTCCAGTTGGGGGAATCTTTGCCTATCACTTCCTTCTTTAATTTGGTCCGCGTGCACAACGCAGGTGCTGCGTTTTCTTTCCTGGCCGATGCAGGCGGTTGGCAACGTTGGTTCTTTACAGGACTAGGGACAGTCGCAGCCTTGGTGATGGTTTATTTGCTGCGCACGCATGCTGGTCAAACTTTGTTTTGCTGGGCCTTGTCTCTGCTGTTGGGCGGGGCCGTTGGCAATGTGGTCGACCGCGTGCTTTACAGCCACGTCATAGATTTTCTTGACTTCTACTACGGCACTTGGCACTTCCCTGCTTTCAATGTGGCTGACAGTGCCATCACAATGGGCGCATGTTTGTTAATCTTGGACGAACTGTTGCGTGTTCGACGGGCTCGATGACCTCGCTACATCCGCTAAGCTAAGCAACATTGAAAAAGGCACCCGAGGGTGCCTTTGATTTTGCAAATTTTGAAATTACAAAGTGAGGATGGTGCAACCCGTTGTTTTGCGAGCTTCCAGGGCACGGTGTGCTTCTTGCACTTGCGCCAAAGGGAAAGTTTGATCAATGTGAATTTTCACCTTGCCACTTTGCACCACGGCAAACAAATCGTCGGCCATGGCTTGCGTGCTTTCGCGCGTGGTAATGTGGCTGAACAAGGTTTGTCGCGTGACATACAAAGAACCTTTGACACCCAAAACACCCGGTGCAAATGGCGGCACTGCACCAGAGGCATTGCCGAAAGTTGCCATCAAGCCGAAAGGGCGCAAGCAATCGAGCGATTTTTCCCAAGTGTCTTTGCCCACAGAGTCGTAAACAACTTTCAAACCTTTTCCACCCGTGATTTCTTTCACGCGTGCCAAGAAGTCTTCAGAGCTGTAATTGATGCAATGCTCGGCGCCATTGGCAATGGCCAATTGGCATTTGGTGTCAGAGCCTGCTGTGCCAATCATGCGAAAACCCAAAGCCTTGCCCCATTGACAAGCAATCAGACCCACACCACCCGCAGCAGCATGGAACAACACATGGTCGCCGGCTTGCAAGCCTTCAACCGGCCGAGTTTTTAAAAGCAAGTACTGTGCAGTCAGGCCCTTGAGCATCATGGCGGCGCCAGTTTCAAAAGAAATGTCGTCTGGCAATTTGCAAACACACTTGGCAGGCATGACACGCTCTTCGCAGTAGCTGCCTGGGGGTTGGCTGGCATAGGCTGCACGATCGCCCACCTTGAGATGCGTCACACCTTCGCCCACGGCCTCAACAATGCCCGAGGCTTCCATGCCCAACTTCAAAGGCATGGGCAAGGCGTACAAACCGCTGCGTTGGTAAACGTCGATGAAGTTCAAGCCAATGGCTTTGTGGCGAATGCGAATTTCGCCAAGGCCGGGTTGGCCCACTGTAACGTCAACCAATTTGAGTTGTTCTGGGCCACCGTTTTGGTCGATTTGGACAGCTAAGCTCATGCGATTCTCCTAGAAATATTGAAAATGAGGTGTGATTAAGCGCGAGCCAAAATCACTTTGACCGCTACTTTGCCACGAATCGAATGACCCTGCGTGACAACACAGTCCTTGCGTTGCCGTTAAAGTCACGGGCATGACACAAAAACTCTCTGTTGGCACTGCTCTCATGCTCACCGTTCCGCCACTGCTTTGGGCAGGCAATGCCGTGGTGGGCCGATTGGTGAGTGATTTGGTACCGCCCATCACCCTCAATTTTTTGCGCTGGGCGATTGCTTTTTTCATCCTTCTTCCCTTAGCTTGGCATTTGCTCAAACCCAGCAGCTCACTCTGGCCCTACTGGCGCAGGTTTGCTCTTTTAAGTTTGTTGGGTGTGGGTTGCTACAACGCGCTGCAGTATTTGGCACTCCAAACCTCCACCCCACTCAACGTGACCTTGGTGGCGGCCAGCACTCCCGTGTTCATGTTGGCCATCGGCGCCTTGTTTTTTAAGACGCCTGTACGGCGTGCACAGTGGCTAGGCGCAGGGCTCTCTATTGCGGGGGTGTTGGTGGTTTTGTCGCGCGGCGATGCAGAGCAACTGCTGCAGGTCAGCTTCGTGGTGGGCGACATTTATATTTTGCTGGCCACTGCCTGCTGGGCCATTTACAGCTGGCTCTTAACGCAGCGCAACGAACCCGAAGAAATTCGAAACAATTGGGCCGCATTCTTGATGGCACAGGTCATATTTGGCCTAGGGTGGGCGGGCATGTTTTCAGGGGCGGAATGGGCCTTAACAGATGCACACATCATTTGGGGCCTGCCTCTTTATGCAGCGCTTGCTTTTGTAGCCATCGGCCCTGCGGTGTTGGCCTACAGATGCTGGGGTTTGGGTGTGCAAACTGCGGGGCCAGCGGTGGCAGGCTTCTTTGCCAACCTCACACCGCTGTTTGCCGCCATCATGTCAACTGTTTTCTTAGGCGACCTGCCCAAGATTTATCACCTTGTGGCTTTTGGCCTCATTGTGAGTGGCATTCTGGTGTCCTCACGGCGCGCCAATTGACCCCTCATTGAAGGCCAGCGTGCAAGGCGCATGCAGCTTGCGAAGCGTCAATAAGTACCTGGGTAGGCACCACCGTCGGTCAAGAAGTTTTGGCCTGTGATGTAAGAGGCTTGTTGACTGCAAATGTACGCACACAGCGATCCAAATTCTTGCGGTGTACCGTAACGGCCTGCCGGCACCTGAGATTGTTGCAGCGCTCGAATTTCTGCCACCGACTTGCCCATTTTTTGCGCAGTCACTTCTACATTGGCGCGAATTCGATCGGTGTCAAATTTACCAGGCAAGATGTTGTTGATGGTGACGCCTTGCGCTGCAATTTTGGTGCGTGCAACACCGGCAACAAAACCTGTCAAGCCACTTCGCGCACCATTGGACAAACCCAGAATATCGATGGGCGATTTGACGGAGCTGGAGGTGATGTTGACGATGCGGCCAAAGCCCCTTGCCGCCATGCCATCCACAGTGGCCTTGATCAGCTCAATGGGCGTCAGCATGTTGGCATCTAAGGCTTTGATCCAAGCCTCACGGTCCCAACTGCGAAAATCGCCAGGAGGCGGCCCGCCCGCATTGGTCACCACGATGTCAAAGTCTTTGCCAGGGCCACCAGGCGCAGCAAACAAAGCGGCCCGGCCAGCTTCCGTGGTGATGTCGGCCGCTACTGGGAGCAGCTTCACCCCGGGCGCTTCTTTTTGCAAACCTGCTACAGCTTGGTTTAAAACATCGGCACCACGCGCCACCATGACGACGTTGACACCTTCCAAGGCCAGCGCACGAGCACAGCCCCAGCCTAAGCCCTTGCTTGCGCCGCCTACCAAAGCCCACTTGCCTTGAATGCCTAAATCCATGATGACTCCTTCAAAAAAGTTAGACCACTGAGGTCAAAGAGATTCAACTACTTTGGGTGCTTTGGTCACCCAGAACACGCCGCCTAAAACCAAAACAGTACCCATCAAAATCCAAAGATTGAAAGTTTCGTTCAAAAAGAATGCGCCCATGGTCAATGTGGACAAGGGGCCAATCATGCCGATTTGCGAAGTTAAGCCTGGCCCAATGCGTTCAATGGCCATCATGATCAAGAGCACTGGCAAAACAGTACAGACTGTGGCATTCAACATGGACAGCCAAATGACTTCAGGTGCCACATTCAATGCAGCCGCTGGCTTGAGCAGTACAAACTGAAAAATGCAAAAAAAACAGGCCACCGTGGTGGCCAAGCCAGCCAAGCGCAATGAACCCAAGCGCTGCACAAGTTCTCCGCTGTACGTGAGGTAGATGGCATAGGTGATGGCGCTGCCAAAAACCAAAATGGCACCCAATGCAATGTTGTCACCCACCAAGGAAACTTCATGGCCAAACACCAACAACACGCCGCTGTAACTGACGGCCATGGCCATGCCCTGGCGGAACGTGATTTTGCGCTTGTAAAGCACCCACCCCAAAACCAATACCAAGGTGGGATTGAGGTACAAAATTAGGCGTTCAAAGGAAGCGCTGATGTATTGCAAGCCTAAAAAATCTAGAAAGCTCGAAAGGTAGTAACCTGTAAAACCAAGCCCTAAAACACCCAACCAATCATTGCGCGTCAGCGGTGCTTGTTGGCGACCTGCCCACCAAGCCATGGCGATGAAAAAAGGCAGCGCAAAAAGCATGCGAAACATCACCAAGGTGATGGCATCAACACCATGTCGGTACGCAAGTTTGACAATGATCGCTTTGCCGCTGAAAGCAATCGAACCCGCGGCTGCCAACAACAAACCCGACGAGAATTTAGAAGCTGGGGTTTGCGTCAAAAGCCAACCGCCTGGCCATCACGCCTTGGATCGGAGGCCGCTATGTAGCCCTGCACTTTGGGGTCACCCATGCGCCAAATGAATTGACCCGCGCCAAAGTCTTGATAGGAATCGTTGATCAATTCCAGCTCGTGTCCCAAATCGTTCAGCCCTTGAACTGTGTTGCGGTCCATATTGGATTCGGCATTGATGGACATGCCGGCGTTGTAGCGCCAGCGCGGTGCATCACACGCCGTTTGTGGGTTTTGACCGTAGTCAAGCATGCGCACCAAGGTTTGCATATGACCTTGAGGCTGCATGTTGCCCCCCATCACGCCATAACTCATGACGGGTTGGCCATTTTGAGTTAAGAAGGCAGGAATGATGGTTTGGAAAGGCTTCTTACCAGGCGCAACCAAATTGGCCGCATTGGCACCCTTTAAATCGGTGCTAAAGCCAAAACCTCTGTTTTGCAGGCTGACACCATAAGTTGGTTCAACCACACCCGACCCAAAGCCCATGTAATTACTTTGAATGAAGCTCACCATCATGCCGTTTTCATCGGCGGCCGTGAGGTAAATGGTACCGCCCTTCACAGGGTTGCCCGCTTTAAAATCTTGCGCCTTCTTCATGTCAATGAGTTTGGCGCGGCTCTTCAAATACGCAGGGTCAAGCATTTGAGCCGGTGTGACTTCCATGTAGCGTGGATCGGCCACATACCGGTAGACGTCGGCAAAGGCCAACTTCATGGCTTCAATTTGCAAATGTTGAGAATCGATGCCGTCAACTTTCATGCTGGCAATGTCGAAGTTTTCCAAAATGCCCAAAGCGATGAGGGCCGCAATGCCTTGGCCATTGGGGGGAATTTCATGCAAGGTGTAGCCGCGGTAGTTTTGCGCAATGGGCTCAACCCATTCAGGTCGATAGGCCGCTAAATCTTGCGGCGACAAGGCGCCACCATGCTGTGTAGAAAAGCGTACCAGCGCCTCTGCAATTTCGCCTTCATAAAAAGCCCTCCCCTTGGTTTCAGCAATGGCACGCAAGCCTCTGGCCGCCGCTTTGAATTGGAACAACTCACCTACATTCGGCGCACGGCCCCATGGCAAAAAGCTTTCGGTAAAGCCAGGCAAGGACTGCAGCAAAGGTGTGGCCGCATCCCATTTTTGTTGCACCACCACAGGGATCAGGTAACCGCGCTCGGCAATTTCAATGGCAGGCTCCATCAGATCGGCAAAAGGCAGTTTGCCAAATTTCTCACTCATGGCCGCCCATGCGCCCACTGCGCCTGGAACCGTGACAGAGTCCCAGCCGCGCTTGGGTGGGTTGACAGCATCATGGCCATATTTTTTGTGGAAATACTCAGGGGTCCATGCCTGAGGTGCAGGTCCAGATGCATTCAGGCCGTGCAGTTTTTTGCCGTCCCACAAAATACAAAATGCATCAGAACCTAAACCGTTGCTGACGGGCTCTGTGATGGTCATGGCAGCCGCAGCAGCAATGGCTGCATCCACCGCATTGCCACCATTGAGCATCATGCGCAAACCGGCTTGGGCCGCAAGTGGGTGCGAGGTGGACACAATGTTTCGCGCAAACAAGGGAAGGCGCGCAGACGAATAAGGAGTGCTGAAATCAAAGCTCATGGTCATGTCCAAATAAATCTTACGGGGGGGAATTTTGGGGTCAGGTATTTTGGGTCTGAAGGGTGATTGTGTCAGGAAATTTGTGACCTAAAGTCACATCGGTGCATGAGAGGGGTGACAAGCCAAAAAAAACGGCACCCGAAGACGCCGTTTTGAGCCGAAAGTGTTTCTAGATCAGTCTTCGACGAAGGCTTCCTCACGCTTGGACTTCACTGAAGGCAATAGCACAATGATGAGCAACACAGCAGCAGCGGCCAACAGACTGGCAGACAAACCACGCGTGACAAACACAGACCAGTCACCGCGAGACAGCAACAGTGCGCGTCGCAAGTTCTCTTCCATCATGGGCCCCAAGATGAATCCCAAAAGCAAGGGCGCAGGCTCCATGCCCAATTTAATGAACGTATAACCAATGACACCGAAGGCACCCACCATCCAGATGTCGAAGGTATTGTTGTTGGTGGAGTACACGCCAATGGCGCAGAACAAAATAATGGCAGGGAACAACCAACGGTAAGGCACAGTGAGTAATTTGATCCACATGCCAATGAGCGGCAGGTTCAAGATGATCAGCATGGCATTGCCAATCCACATGGATGCAATCAGACCCCAGAACAACTCTGGGTTGCTGGTCATCACTTGGGGGCCAGGTTGAATGTTGTGAATGGTCATGGCACCCACCATCAAGGCCATCACGGCGTTGGGTGGAATACCCAAGGTGAGCAATGGAATGAAGGAAGTTTGCGAGCCCGCGTTGTTGGCCGATTCTGGTGCAGCAACACCGCGAATATTGCCTTGGCCGAAGGGCACTTCACCAGGACGCAGCTTGGTTTTCTTCTCGATGGTGTAAGCCGCAAAAGCAGACAAGAGCGCACCGCCACCTGGCAAAATACCCAGCATCGAACCCAGGGCAGTACCTCGTAAGATCGCAGGGATCATGTTGCGGAAGTCTTCTTTGGTGGGGAACAAACCTGTCACCTTGCCAGTAAACACTTCTCGTTTGTCTTCAGTCTTTGCCAGGTTGGCAATGATTTCTCCATAACCAAAAACACCCATGGCGATGGTAATGAAGCCAATGCCGTCTGTGAGTTCTGGAATATCGAAGCTGTAGCGCGCGACACCAGAGTTCACATCGGTACCCACCAAGCCCAATAAAAGACCCAGCACGATCATGCCAACCGCTTTTAAAAGTGAGCCAGATGCCAACACAACAGCGCCAATCAAGCCCAAGATCATGAGCGAAAAATACTCAGCAGGACCGAATTTAAAGGCTACCTCGGTAAGCGGGGCAGCAAACGAAGCCAGAATCAAGGTACCCACACACCCAGCAAAGAAAGAACCGATGCCAGCCGCAGCCAAAGCGGGCCCAGCTCGACCTTTTCGGGCCATTTGGTAGCCGTCAATGACGGTCACAACCGAGGAAGACTCACCCGGCAAGTTAACCAAAATAGCAGTCGTGGAACCACCGTATTGGGCACCGTAGTAAATACCGGCCAACATGATGAGGGCTGCAATGGGGGGCAATGCGTACGTTGCGGGCAGCAGCATGGCAATGGTGGCCACAGGGCCAATGCCAGGCAACACACCAATGAGCGTACCCAACAAACAACCAATGAAGGCGTAAGCTAGGTTTTGGAAGGTGAAAGCAACACCAAAACCCAATGACAAGTTATTGATCAAATCCATTTGGAATATTCCTTAACCTGAAATGAAAGTAGGCCAAACAGGGAACTGCAATTTGAGCAGCAAGATGAAGGCAAGGTAGCTCATGACAGACAAGATGGTTGCCAAAATCAAAACTTCTTTAATTTTGAATGTGTCACCCGCCAAGCTAACGATCAGGGTGGTTCCGTAAATGGCAACGATGAGGCCCATGGCCGGAAATTTGATGCTGGGCAAGCCGCCCAACAAAATACCAAAAAGCAAGTTGCCGGCAATGATGAAAAACAAAGGCTTCCAAGCCCATGAGCCAACTTCATCACCCGTGGGGGTTTCAACCACCAAGGATTTGAACAAGATAATGGCACCAATGACGGCCAATATAGAGCCCAACAAAAGTGGGAAATAACCAGGACCCATGCGGGCACCAGTTCCGATGTTGTAGCTTGT
>SXXD01000186.1 GCA_005789685.1 Burkholderiales bacterium | reverse complement strand
CCCAAGCAAATACCGAAAGTAGGAATGCCGGTTTCAATGAGTTCTTGGGTAGCCGCAATGGCGTAATCGCATGGCTCTGGATCGCCAGGGCCGTTAGACAAGAAGATGCCATCGGGCTTGTGCTTGAGCACTTCGGCGGCGGGCGTTTTGGCCGGTACCACCGTGACTCTGCAGCCGCGTTCGGCCAGCATGCGCAAGATATTTTTCTTCACGCCAAAGTCGTAAGCCACCACATGAAAACGAGGCGCTGTTTGTTGGCCATAGCCACTGCCCAGTTGCCACTCAGACTCGGCCCAAGCGTAGGAAGATGAGACAGATACTTGTTGGGCCAAATCCAAACCGGCCATGGCAGGCGCAGACTGCGCGGCTTTGACGGCACTTGCTTTGAGTTCGGCCGTGACAGCCTGGCCGGCAGCCAAGGCCACAATGGCACCGTTTTGGGCGCCCTTGCTTCTTAAGAGGCGAGTCAGTTGGCGTGTGTCAATGTTGGCAATGGCCACTGTGCCACTGCGTGACAAGTAAGCCGAAAGCGTTTCTGTTGAACGAAAATTACTGGCAACAATGGGCAGATCTTTGATGATCAAGCCAGCAGCATGGACTTTGTCAGATTCGACATCCTCTGGGTTGACGCCATAGCTGCCGATGTGCGGGTAAGTGAGGGTGACGATCTGCTGGCAGTAGCTAGGGTCAGTGAGGATTTCTTGATAGCCTGTGAGGGAGGTGTTGAACACGACCTCACCAACAGCAGAGCCAGAGGCTCCGATCGAGTTGCCGACAAAGACCGTGCCGTCTGCAAGCGCCAAAATGGCTGAGGGGAAGGTTCCCTTAAGAGACAAAAGCACTGGGTTCTCCGGTATGGTTCGGGTACGCCCCAGCACGCTTATGATTCACCCTCGAAGGCTGTCTTTTTGGCTGCTTTTGAAGGGAAATGGCTTGTTGTGAGCGGGTGCGTACAGGTTGATGCGGGAAAGCCTCTTATTATAGCCGTGAGTCTTAGCTTGACCGAGACGCAAGACACTGATTTTTTAGCTGAGTGCCAATGGTGGGGGGGCTGAACACTGCCGCCGCATTGCCTTTCAGATTGAAGTGGCACTGGCGTGAAGGCAAATGGCCGCAGCCGCAGCCGCATTCAAAGACTCTTCTCCGCCGGGCTGCGCAATTCTGACTTTTTGGGTCACAAGCGCCATGATTTCGGCTGAAACGCCCTGCCCTTCATGCCCCATCACCCAAGCACATTTCTGAGTCAACCCACCCTGTTTGAGCAGTTCGTGCAAATAAGTGCCTTCATGCACATCCGTTCCAAGCAAAGGCATTTTGAGCAATTGAAGATTTTCTGCGTTGGCTGATTCGATCAATTGCAAACCAAAATGTGCTCCCATACCAGCACGCAAAACTTTGGGAGACCACAAGCCGGCTGTGCCCTTGATGGCCACAATTTGCTTGAAACCAAAGGCTGAAGCACTGCGCAAAATGGCGCCCACATTGCCCGCATCTTGCAGCCGGTCTAAAACCACTGTGGCGGCATGAGGGTCTATCTCAGGCGGCACAGGCAAGTTCAACAAGAAACCCATTTTGGCGGGGGACTCAAGTGCACTTAATCCCGTAAACAAGTCATCTGGCACGGTCCAAACTTCTTCGGCACATTGGGTCCACTCAAATTCGAATGCTTGCCAAACGGATTCTGAAAAGATGGCCAATTCAGGCTTGACGCCTCGCGTTGATGCGGCGCGGCACAGGTGATCACCTTCCAACCAGACCAACCCCAGCTTGCGATATGCCTGAGAGTCTTGGGCTAAGCGGCGAATGGTTTTTAGCCGAGGATTTTCTTTAGAGGTGATGAGTTTCATGATTTTTGTGCTGCCAAGATCGCCTGCGCCACTGGCGCAAAGCTTTTTCGGTGAAGCGGCGTGGCACCCCAAGTCTGAAGCGCTTTCAAGTGAACTGCCGTGCCGTACCCTTTGTGAGCAACAAAGCCATATTCTGGAAATTGCTGATGCATTTCTTCACACATCCGATCTCGATGCACCTTGGCCAGTATGGAGGCTGCTGAAATTTCTTGAACTTTTTCATCGCCCTTCACAATGGCCTCTGCGCGCACATCCCAAATAGGCAAACGGTTACCATCGACATACACCAGCGACGGCTTCAAACGCAAAGCTTCTACCGCTCTTTGCATGGCCAACAGCGTAGCTTGCAAAATATTCAAGCGATCGATTTCTTCCACACTGGCTTCTGCGATGGCAAAGCACAAAGCCTTGGCGCGAATTTCATCGAACAAACGCTCGCGGGTTTTGGCCGTTAATTTTTTGGAGTCTGCCAAACCTTTGATAGGCTTGAGATCGTCCAAGATGACCGCAGCGGCCACCACCGGACCGGCCAACGGGCCTCGCCCAGCCTCATCCACACCCGCCAGTAAACCAGGCGTGTCCCAGGCCAAGCTGACCTGTTCAGGCGTTAACAAGCGTTTGGATCGCATGGGCTGCCAATGTGGGCGTATCACGCAGCAAGGACTGGTGCATGGTTTCAAAACGACTGGCCAAGGCTTGGGCTTTATCGGGAGAACGCAACCAGTCCAAAACAGCCACAGCCATATTTTCTGGCGTGGCTTGATCTTGTAAAAGTTCAGGCACGCAAAACTCTCGCGCCAAGATGTTGGGCAGGCCCACCCATGGCTGAAGTTTTTTGCGCTTCATCATTTGCCAGCTGATCCAGTTCATGTTGTAAGCAATGACCATGGGCTTTTTGAACAGTGCCGCTTCGAGTGTGGCCGTGCCACTGGCAATGAGTGTGACATCGCAAGCCGCCAATGCTACATGCGACTGCCCCTTCAAAATTTGAACATGGGTGGCGCCCACCTTGTCGCGAATGCGTTCGATGCGCGATTGCATGGCAGGCATGGCGGGTAAGACGAATTGCAATTTCGGTTGTTGCTGACTTAGCAACATGGCCGTTTTCAAAAACCGCTCGGCCAAATAGGTGATTTCTGATTCGCGACTTCCCGGAAGCAAAGCCACCACGGGCCTGTCTGCTTCTAACTTTAATTCTTGCCGCGCTTTGAGCGTGTCAACATGCATGGGAATGGCTTGCGCCAAAGGGTGTCCTACATAAGTGGCTGGAATGCCGTGAGCATGCAGCAATTCAGTTTCAAAGGGAAAAATACACAATACATGGTCCACACTTTGTATGATTTTCTCAATGCGCTCCGCGCGCCAGGCCCAAATAGAAGGACACACAAAATGCACAGTCGGAATGCCAGCTTGCTTTAAGTCGCGCTCTAAGTCGAGGTTGAAATCGGGTGCGTCTACACCCACAAAAACTTGGGGCGGTTTGGCCAGCAATTGTGCTTTGAGTTGATTGCGAATGCTCACAATTTCTCTGTAGTGCCGCAATACCTCAACATAGCCACGCACGGCCAATTTGTTTGAAGGCCATAAAGCGTTAAAGCCTTGGGCTTGCATGCGTGGCCCACCGATGCCATACAAATTGGCGTTGGGCCATTGCGCGCGAATGCCCTGCATCATTAAACCTGCTAACAAATCGCCTGAGGTTTCACCAGCCACCATGGCCATGGAAAAAGCCCCTTCAGGGGCTTTAGACAGCTGAGGCATGCTAGGCGCTTGCACCACTTATCTCACAATGCCGCGGTCTTGGGATGTGCCTTGCAAGAAGCTGATCATCATGTCGACATCGCCCTTGGCCTCTGGGTACTTTTGCGTCAGCAACTCAATTTCAGTTTGGGCCTGAGCCAGTGTGAGTTGCTGGCGGTACAAGCTTTTGTACATGGCCTTGACTGCTGAAATTCTTTCAGGCGTGAAGCCGCGCCTTCTCAGGCCTTCAAAGTTCATCGATCTTGGCTGTGCTGGCTGCCCTTGGGCCATGACAAAGGGCGGTAAATCGGCAAACAACAAAGAATGCATGGCGGTGAAACTGTGCGCACCCAAACGACAGAACTGATGGACCACCGTGAAGCCGCCCAAAATAACCCAGTCGTCTACGTGCACATGGCCCGCCAGCTGCGAACTGTTGGCAAAAATAGTGTGATTGCCCACCTTGCAATCGTGCGCCAAATGGACATAGGCCATGATCCAGTTGTCGTTGCCCAACTGGGTGACACCTGTGTCGCCAGGGGAGCCAATGTTGAACGTGCAAAACTCGCGGATGGTGTTGCGCTCGCCAATGACCAACTCGCAGGGCTCGCCGGCATATTTTTTATCTTGCGGCACTGCACCTAAAGAGTTGAACTGAAATATTTTGTTGTCTTTGCCAATGGTGGTGTGGCCTTCAATGACACAGTGGCTGCCTACCGAGGTTCCCGCATCAATGCGAACATGAGGACCAATGACCGTATAAGGCCCCACCGTGACACTGCTGTCTAGCTGAGCAGCAGAATCAACAAGGGCCGTGGCGTGAATACGAGACTGGGTCGTCATAGGCTTGATCGATTAGGCCACTTTGCGCATGGTGCACATGAGTTCGGCTTCCACCGCAATTTCTTCGCCTACTTTGGCGCGCGCCTTGAACTTGAAAACACCTGCTTTCATGCGATCGAGTTCAACTTCCAAAATGAGTTGATCGCCTGGCTCTACTGGCCGCTTGAACCTGGCACCGTCAATGCCAGCAAAGTAGTACACGGTGTTTTCGTCGGGTGTCTCGCCCATGGTATCGAAAGCCAACAGTGCCGCCGCCTGTGCCAACGCCTCCAGCATCAACACGCCGGGCATGACCGGGCGCGATGGAAAATGTCCGGAGAAATAAGGCTCGTTGACGGACACATTTTTCAGCGCTTTGATGCGCACACCCTTTTCAATTTCAAGCACGCGGTCAACCAACAAAATTGGAAAACGATGCGGCAATTGTTTGAGAATTTGGTAGATGTCCATCATGATTTTTTGTCCTTAAATGGTGGCTGAAGGAGTTGAGCCTCCAAGGATTTAATTCGATCGCGCAACTTGTGCAGTTGCTTCAAGCTGGCGGCATTCTTTTCCCATGTGGCATTGTCGTCGATGGGGAACAGGCCTGTGTAATTGCCAGCTTGTGAAATAGAACGCGTGACAACAGTGGCCGCAGAGATATGCACACCATCTGCCAAAGTAAGGTGTCCTAAAACAATGGCGCCGCCACCGATCGTGCAATGGGCGCCAATACGCGCACTGCCCGCCACACCCACACAACCCGCCATGGCAGTGTGTTTGCCAATGTGCACGTTGTGGCCGATTTGGATGAGGTTGTCTAATTTCACGCCGTCTTCAATGAGGGTGTCTTGCAAGGCGCCCCTGTCGATGCATGTATTGGCGCCAATCTCTACATCGTTACCAATTTTCACAGCGCCGAGTTGTTCAATTTTTTCCCACGTACCTTGGTGCGGGGCAAAGCCAAACCCATCAGCACCTATCACGACCCCTGAGTGAACAATGCAGCGTTCGCCAATTTCGCAAGCCTCACCCAAAGTCACTCTCGATTTCAATTGAGAATAGGCGCCCACCTTGGCACCTCGCTCGACCACACACAGAGGGCCGATGATGGCTGTGCCGGCAATGTGGGCCTCAGGGTCGACCACAGCACTGGGGTGAATTCGGGCACGCCCAGCAGGTGTGGTTTGCTTTTTCCAAAATTGCGTGAGTTTGGCAAAGTAGTGATAGGGGTCTTCGGTCACGATGCAAGCACCGCGCGTGATTGCCAATTCTTTAAATTGCGGCGTGACAATGACACAAGCCGCGAGAGATTGCGTTAAGCGCATTTGGTATTTGGGGTGACTGAGAAAACTCAAGTCATTCGGGCCCGCGGTTTCAAGCGGGGCCAGTTTTTCGATGGGGGTTTGTGGACTGCCTTGAAGGCTGCCGCCTAGAGCCTTAACGATGTCGCCAAGCAGCACAGCACGAGTCCATTTCTCTCGGTACGGGCGCTTATTTGCCAGCCGTGGCGTTGAGAGACTTGATGACTTTGTCAGTGATGTCGTGCTTGGGGTTGATATAGACAGCTTCTTGGAAAATAACGTCGTATTTTTCAGCTTCAGCCACCACTTTCACGGCTCGGTTTGCACGTTCAATGACCACTTGTTGTTCTTCATTTTTGCGCGTGTTCAGGTCTTCTTGAAATTCACGGCGCTTGCGTTGAAACTCGCGGTCTTGGTCCATGAGTTGCTTTTGACGTGTGTTGCGCTGTGTTTCAGACAGTGTGGGCGCTTCACGTTCAAATTTATCAGACGCAGTTTTGATGGTATTACCCAAGTCGATCAAATCTTTTTCACGCTTTGAAAATTCTTGCTCCAACTTTGCCTGTGCAGTCTTGGCAGTACTGGCCTCGCGAAAGATGCGATCTGTGTTGACAAAACCGATTTTGAATTCCTGTGCGCTGACCGCGGCCGCACCCAGTGCACCGAATGCCAACAAACAAACTTGTGAGAAATGACGAAGTGTTTTCATTAAAAGGAAGTTCCGATTTGGAATTGCAATCTTTGGATTTTATCCGCAACCTGACGCTTCATAGGCAATGCATATGAAAAGCGCAATGGACCCATGGGTGAAATCCAGCTTAAACCCACGCCAATTGAGGAGCGGAGTTCGCCGAAATTGATCTTTTCGTTCTCGCCAAAGGCTCGACCGACGTCAGTGAAGGCAAAAAGTCGCAAGGTGCGATCGTTGCCAGCGCCCGGAAATGGTGCCATCAGCTCGGCATTCAAAACAATTTTCTTAGGTCCGCCCAAATACAGACTGTTGGTGCTGTCTGAGGGCCCCAAAGTGGATTGCTGGAAACCGCGAACGCTGCCCAGGCCACCTACGAAATAGTTTTTAAACAGCGGATAGGGCCGATTGGACAAGCCTTGACCCCAACCCAAGTCGGCATTCAGAGCCAGTGTGTACTTTTTAGTTAAAGGCGTGTATTGCTGAATTTGATAGTTTGTACGGACGTAACGGGCATCGCCGCTGGCACTCAAATCAGAGTTAAAGCGCTGCAAAATACCTCGCGTTGGCACCAAAGCGCTGTCGCGGCCATCCCTGGCCCAGCCAATGGTAAAGGGAAGTGAATTGCTGGTGGAACCAAATTGCTGCATGTATTCCACATAGGCATTTGGCAAGTTGTTGCCTGGGCGAATAGACGTCTGCTCTAGATTGGCACCAAAATAAACGGTGTCGATCTCGCTGAAGGGCACACCAAAGCGCATGCCAGCACCTGAGCTGACCAAACTGTAAGCATTCAAATCGCCCAAATAAGGCCGCGTGGTGCGATGGAAAACATCGATGGTTCGCGAAATTCCCTCTGGCGTGAAGTACGGATCGGTAGTGCTGATGACAATGGTTCTGTTGTATCTGCTGGTATTGACTTCGGTGGCCAAGTAGTTGCCGGAACCAAACGCATTTTCCTGGCGAATACCAAAACTCAAAGCCACTTTTTCAGTGGATGAAAAACCAGCACCGAGAGAAACACTGCCCGTTGGTTTTTCGACGACATTGACGGTGAGGTCAACTTGGTCAGTGGTGGCAGGTACCTCTTGGGTATCAATGTTGACTTCTGTAAAGAAGCCCAAGCGGTCGACACGGTCGCGCGATAACTTGATTTTGTCGCCGTCGTACCAGGCAGACTCCAGCTGGCGAAATTCGCGCCTGACCACCTCGTCGCGTGTTCGGTTGTTGCCAGCCACATTGATGCGGCGAACATAGGCACGGCGTGAAGGATCGGCAATAAGGACAAAGGTCACACGGTTGGTCAAGCGATCAATTTCGGGACGGACATCGACACGCGCAAAAGCAAAACCAAACTTGCCAAAGTAATCAGTGAACGCTTTGTTGGTTTCGGCCACGGTTTCTGCGTTGTAAGGCTGGCCCAGGCCAATTTTGACAAGGGCTTTGAACTCGTCTTCTTTGCCCAAATAGTTGCCTTCAAGCTTGACAGCAGAGACGACAAACCGCTCGCCTTCGGTCACATTGATGGCAACCGAGATGTCTTGTTTGTCGGATGAGATGGCCACTTGGGTTGAGTCAATTCGGAACTCTAGGAAACCACGGCTTAAATAGTAAGAGCGAAGCGCTTCCAGGTCGGCATTGAGCTTGGTACGGGAATAACGGTCAGATTTGGTGTACCAACTTAGCCAGCCACCCACATCCAAATTGAACTGATCCTTGAGCGTGCCCTCAGAAAAGTTTTGATTGCCCGTGATGCGAATTTCTTTGATTTTGGAAGGGCCACCTTCAGATACTGTGAAGGTCAGCTTCACACGGTTGCGGTCTACTGGGGTGACTGTTGTGACCACCTCGGCACCATACAAACTGCGCGTAATGTATTGACGCTTCAATTCCTGCTCGGCTTTGTCTGCCAAGGCTTTGTCAAAGGGGCGGCCTTCAGAAATACCCACCTCTTTCAAAGCCTTTAGCAAGACATCTTTGTCGAACTCTTTCAGACCCACCCATTCAACTTCTGAAATGGAGGGACGCTCTTCTACAATGACCACCAACACATCGCCTTGGGCATCCAGCCTGACATCTTTGAACAACCCCAGCGCAAACAAAGCGCGAATGGCGGCCGCACCCGATTCATCGTTGTACATGTCGCCAACGCGGAAAGGCAAAGATGCAAACACCGTACCGGACTCAATGCGCTGAAGACCCTCAACGCGAATGTCCTTCAATTTGAAAGGCTCAACGGCCCACGCAGACAAGCCGCTGATGGCCGCTGCTAGCAACACACACAAGTGATGCAAGCGAAATCGATTGGGGAGAAAGTTCATGCGTTTGAATTAAGTAAAGAGTCGCGCCAGATCATTGAAAAAAGCCAAGGCCATGATGAAAATCAACAAAGCCAAACCGACTTTTTGCAAACCCCGTTGCCAAGCAACGGAAACCGGTTTGCCGGTCAGAGACTCCCAAAGATAATACATCAGGTGTCCCCCATCCAGCATGGGCAATGGCAGGAGATTGAGAAGTCCCAAACTGACGCTGATCAGGCCCAGAAAAGTTAAATAAGACGGCAAACCTCTTTGGGCAGACTGCCCAGCCTGCTCCGCAATGGTCAAGGGACCGCTCAGGTGCTTCGAAGAGGCCTCGCCGGTCAGCATTTGGCCAATGAGTTGGCCCGTCAGCAGCGTAATTTGCTCGACTTGACCGTAGCCTCGGGCCAAGCCTTCCCAAAAACCGGCACTCACCCACTCTGAGTCGGAGGGCTGCCCCACCACCGCCCCTATTCGCCTGACGGCACTTGATTCAGGCTGGCCTGGCAAAGATGTGAGCAAGGGTTTGACGGCCAAAGAAAGGCTCTGACCTTGTCGGTCAATTTCCCAAACTGCCGCCTTGTCCAATTCTTCTGCATTGTCTTCAGGATCCACTTCGCCGCGAATCAAGGCCCTTAAGTGCTGAGCGTCCCTCACCTCTTGAGAGCCTACTTTCAAAACGCGATCACCTGTTTTCAGGCCTGCAAGATCGGCCGCTGCGCCAGCCTCAACGCGGCCAATGATGGGCAAGATTTTGGGATGGCCCCACCAAGCCACTGCACTGAACAAAACGACTGCTAAAAGCAAATTGGCCAACGGACCAGCCGCCACAATGGCCGCGCGAACTTTCAAACTGCGT
>SXXD01000185.1 GCA_005789685.1 Burkholderiales bacterium | reverse complement strand
TGTGCGAGAACACTCAAGAGCGAACGAGGATCGATCACCGTTTCCGCAAGTGTGAGCACTTCGCCACCAACATCTTTCAGCCACAAGGGTCGCGCATCTTTCGTGACTGGCTCTGGCCGAGTGCGCAGCGCACCGGACAGCTCGACGATCCCGTCGCGCGCGCCCTGTGCCTCGAAGTGGTCGGTGGCCTCGGTGATCGGCAGGCCGGTGTCGGCGGCGAGGATCTCGATGACGCGCTGCGGGAAGCCGGAAGGCGTGTCCCATGGTGCAACCAGAGTAGGCTGACACGTATTGCATAGCGGCAGATTCAGAAGCGGAGGCCGCCACCACAATGGTGTAAGCCATGGCGCCAGCTTGCTCCAACGCGCGAACCACGTTTTTGATGGAAGAAGCTTTTTGACCAATCGCCACATACACGCAGGTCATGTTCTGACCCTTCTGATTGATGATGGCGTCGATGGCCACAGCTGTTGTCCCAGTCTGACGGTCACCAATGATCAATTCACGTTGGCCACGGCCCACGGGGACCATGGAGTCAATGGACTTCAGGCCAGTTTGCATAGGCTGGTCAACTGATTTACGGGCGATCACACCCGGCGCAACCTTTTCGATCACGTCGGTCATCTTGGCGTTGATGGGACCTTTGCCATCAATGGGCTGACCCAACGCGTTGACCACACGGCCAATCAACTCGGGACCCACGGGCACTTCCAAAATACGGCCGGTACATTTGACCGTGTCGCCTTCAGAGATGTGCTCGTACTCACCCAAAATCACGGCGCCGACAGAGTCGCGCTCTAAGTTCAAAGCCAAACCGAAGGTGGCAACACCAGCGGCAGTAGCGGGGAACTCAAGCATCTCGCCTTGCATCACGTCTGACAAACCGTGCACGCGCACGATACCGTCGGTGACGGACACCACGGTGCCTTGGTTGCGGATGTCTGCATCAGAAGACAAACCTTGAATTCGGCTCTTGATCAGCTCAGAAATTTCTGCTGGATTGAGTTGCATGACTCTTTCCTTCTTTCTTTAAATAGGTCAGGCTTCTCGCTGCATCAAGCAGAGAGAGCCGCTTTCATTTGTTCCAGACGGGCCTTGACGGAGGTGTCCAACACCTCGTCCCCCACGACCACGCGCACGCCACCAATCAATGACGCATCGACCTCAACGCTGACGTTGAGTTTGCGGCCAAAGCGTTTTTCAAGTGTTCCAGACAGATCAGCCAAAGCGGCTACTTCAATGGGGAAAGCACTGTGAACGATCGCATCGGCTGTGCCGCCTTGTGCATTTTTCAATGCGCGAAATTGACTGGCAATTTCAGGCAATGCCACAAGTCGGTGGTTTTCAATGGCCAAACGCAAAAAGTTCTGGGCTGCTGCTGGCAAGGTATTTTTCACAATGCCAGAAATCAGATCAAACACTTGCGCGTCGGTCACCTTGGGATTTTCAGAGAATTGCAACAGTTGCGAATTGCTCGCAACTGCGGCAAGCTCATCGAGCCAAGCTGCAGTACCCGCGAGGTCGGCCGATTGCGCTTTAAAAAGCGCATCAGCATACGGACGGGCGATGGTTGCAAGTTCTGCCATGGTCTTATCGGACTGTTAAGTTTTACAGCTCGGTCTTCAGACGGTTCAACAGATCAGCATGAACACCAGCATTGACTTCCTTGCGGAGAATCTGCTCGGCGCCCTTCACAGCCAATGCCGCAACTTGCTCGCGCAAAGTTTCACGGGCATTCACTGCTTGTTGCTCTGCTTCAGCTTTGGCTGCAGCAATGATCTTGTTGCCTTCTTCAGTGGCACGGGCTTTGGCTTCTTCGATGATCGTCAAAGCACGGCGCTCGGCATCAGCCAAGCGAATAGCCGTTTCGTTGCGTGAAGTGGCCAATTCGGCATCGACGCGCTGGTTGGCAGCGGCGAGTTCTGATTTGGCTTTGTCAGCAGCGGCGAGGCCGTCGGCGATTTTTTGAGCTCGTTCATCCAAAGCGGCTGCAAGGGGTGGCCACACGAATTTCATCGTGAACCAAACCAAGATTGCAAAAACAATGGCTTGAACAAACAGGGTTGCATTGATACTCACGGCAACACCTTTCTTATGTTTGTTGCAGGAATTACTTCAAGACAAACGGGTTCGCAAACGCGAACATCATGGCGATACCAACGCCAATCAGGAAGGCCGCGTCGATCAAACCAGCCAACAAAAACATTTTGGTTTGAAGTTCGTTCATCAATTCGGGCTGACGAGCAGCTGCTTCGAGGTATTTGCTGCCCATGATACCGATACCGATACAAGCGCCAATGGCACCCATGCCGATGATGAGGCCAGATGCCAGCGCGACGTAACCGAGGACGTGTTCCATTCCGTTCATATTGTTGCTCCTAAGATGTTGATGGAAAGGTTGAGAAAAAAACTAAAGTGTGACGCTCAATGAGCATCGTGCGCTTGACCGATGTAGACCAAAGTCAACATCATGAAAATGAAGGCCTGCAAAGCCACGATCAAGATATGGAAGATGGCCCAAATAGAGCCGGCGATCACATGACCGATAGGCATCAAGATGCCTGTCAACGATAAGGCAGCCGTGCCACCCATCAAAGCGATCAACATGAAAATCAGTTCGCCGGCATACATGTTGCCGAAGAGTCGCATGCCGTGGGACACGGTTTTGGCGACGAATTCAATCATTTGGAACACAAAATTGAAGGGCCACAAAATGGGGTGCGCACCGAAGGGCGCTGTGGTCAACTCATGAAACCAGCCGCCAATCCCCTTGATTTTGATGTTGTAGTAAATACAAATGAGCAAAACAGAGACTGACAGGCCCAGCGTGGAGGACAAGTCGGCTGTAGGCACAACGCGGAAATAATGGATGCTGCTGTCAAGACCCGTCAAGACAAACAAGGAATGGAACAAGTCAACTGGCAAAAAGTCCATGGAATTCAACAAGAATATCCAGACAAAAACAGTCAGCGCCAAGGGAGACACCAACTTGCGGCTTTCGGCATTGTGAATGATGCCTTTGGCCTGGGTGTCCACCATTTCAAACAAAATTTCAACCGCGGCCTGAAAACGACCGGGAACACCTGAGGTGGCCTTGCTGGCCGCCTTCCACAATAAGTAGCTGCCAACAACGCCCAACAAAATGCCCCAGAAAATGGAGTCGATGTTGAAGACTGAAAAGTCAATCACACCTGACATCTCTTTATTTTGGAGATGCTTCAGATGGTGGCCAATGTATTCACCGGCGCTGGGAGCGTTTGAAGCTGACATTCTCTAGGCTCTTTAAAAATTAACTCTAACTTTTCGATTCAGCCAACCGGGTGGAACACTTTGCGCCATGCAAACACCACCCAATAAACTTTCATCGTGACCACAAGGCCTACCAACATGGCAGGCCAGCTTAAATCTTTGACCAACCAGATTGCCGCGTACAACATGGCAATCGTGAGTCCAATCTTGACCATTTCCCACAGCAAAAATGCAAAAACCGCAGTTCCTGTATTGATGGTACTGGTTTTGCTGGTTAGGCCCCGCGCGAACAACGCTGCTGGAACAACTACCGCCAAGGCACCATACGCTGCCGACCATGCCGCCGAGACTCGCCCCGTGAAGAGCCAAGTAAGGGCTGCAACAGCCAATCCTACCAACACTTGCGCCAAGACCACTCGCCATATAGAGAGGAGGGGTTGCTGAAGTCGCAAGTTTTGAACTTCTTCTGCTGTCAAGGGCCTGAAATCTTCAGCGCCCTTGGCATCATCCCATTGACCCGCTTCATCTCCAAAACCTTGTGGCGGTATTCTGACCCTGTTTGTTGACATCTAGGTTACAGATACCCTTAGTTTCGCAAAGTTGTAGATTGTAAGTGAAAACCCATGCCTCAAAAAAGGCCCACAATCGAAAGGTTATTCAGCTATCAATTGCCAACCAACCGGTCTTCTTACATGTACGAACTCTTTAAATTTGCTCACCTGGCTGCTGCCATTGTCTGGATGGGCGGCATGGCGCTCATGATTTGGGCGATTCGCCCGGTGGCCGTTGCCCAGTTAGAGCCCGTTCAACGTTTGCCACTTTTGGCGGCCATCTTGTCGCGTTTTTTCAAAATGGTAGGGCTTTGCGTGTTGATCCTTCTCGCAACGGGCGGCCTCATGTTGATGGGCGTCGACATGCGCCTTGCGCCCAAAGGCTGGCATGCCATGCTAGGCGTTGGAGTTTTGATGTGCCTCATTTTTGGTCATTTGTACTTTGGCCCCTTTCGGAAGTTAAAGCTGACTTTGGCAAACGAAGACCTGCCTGGTGCTGGCGCTCAATTGACCAAAATTCACCGGCTGGTTCTTATAAACTTTGGCCTTAGCTGGTTGGCAGTGGGAGCAGTGGTCATTTGGCGTTGATCAAACCCGCGTCAGTCTCTTTGGCTTTTTAACATCCAAATTTATGAGTGCCTCTTCACTGCCCCCCATTTCTGCTGACGTTCAAAGAGAATCTCTGATTGAATACCCCTGTGACTTTCCAGTCAAAGTCATGGGCGCAAGGGTGGACGGTTTTGCAGAAGCCATGTGCCACGTTGCCCAACAATTCGACCCCAGCTTCAATCCGGCCACCCTTGAAATGCGGGCCAGCAAAGCAGGCAATTACCTGAGTGTGACACTCACCATCAGGGCCACAAGCCGAGAGCAACTGGACAATCTTTACCTCGCCCTCACAGGGCACCCCATGGTCAAAGTAGCGCTCTAATTCAAGTCCCATTTATGCAGGTCAAACAACTCGGTCTGGTCCCCTACCCGGACGCCTACCAAGCCATGCAAGACTTCACTTTGCAACGCACAACAGCGACGGTCGATGAGTTGTGGCTGTGCCAGCACCCTCCGGTGTTCACCCAAGGTTTAGCTGGCTTGGCCAGCCACGTTCTCAGTCCCGGCACCAT
>SXXD01000184.1 GCA_005789685.1 Burkholderiales bacterium | reverse complement strand
TGTTGCCAGTGCCGTCTTTGTTGCCGTCGACGGTAAAGACATCTCCCACTTGTGGTGGGCTGGTAAATGAAATTTGAATGCCCTGATAGACAAATGCAGGCGTGAGCTGAAGTGGATTGAACGTGCGTTCAGCCACTTTGGTATTTGTTTTGGTATCAACAATCGAGAAACGGGTGGCCGATTCAAAACGCACTTCAAAAGGGTTGTTTCGCATGACCTGTTTGGTATCAACGGCAGCACCTGTGTAGCTTGCAGAAATTTTTGCATCGCCAGAGCCGGTCAGAAAGACCATCAGGTCCTCGCCAGCGCCACCCTTGATGTAGGCGCCCGTCTTAAAACCAATTTTGAATAAGTCTGAGGGCGTACCTGCTGCTGTAAAGCCTAATTTGATAGGCGTATCAACGCCAGACGTTAAGGGGCGAGTGAGGCTAACGGAGCCACCATATGTTTGAGGGCTCAGTCCCAGGGCATTGGTAGTTCCAACGGTTGCAATATTGATGTCTTGCCCTTCAAAGCCCGAGGCATTGGTCAAGATTAAACCGCCATCGTCAGCCAGTTTAGCGATCACATTGGTCGCTCCAGTTTTGCCATTGATCGCTGCGACCAAAGCGCTTACGCTGGACAAAGGGAGTAATCCGGCTGTAATGTCAGTGGTGGCGGGCGATGCAACGCCCGTTTTAGTGATGGACAGGGGCTGACCTAAATTAATTTTGTTTGCTGGAATGACAATCTCATTGCTAGCAGTTGCTGTAATACCGTCGATGTTGGCGTTATTGATCCAGCTTGCGATATTGGTAGCTTGAATTGGATAAGCAGTTGTAAGTCCATTGTTGCCAGATGACAGGCCAGACAGGGTGCGACCGTTCAGTGTGAAAAGGCCGTCTGCAATGCTGGTCATTCCTGTTTGAACACTACCGCCTCTAAGCAAAGCAGGAAGGTCGGTTGAGGCAAGGGGAGAGTGTTTGGTTGGATCAGCCTCAGCCATATCCCAGCGCAGCTGCTTGCCAACTTCCGCTTTAGCGCCATAAAAAACCTCTAGGCCTTTATAGCTGCCTATGCCCGTTGTATTTAAATAAGCGCTACTGTAGGACGCGTTAACTTCAAAACCGTTTTCGGGCTTGATCAATAAACTTTGTAAATCGCTGTTGATGGCCCCACCAACCAATTGTCTGCCATCTCTGGTAAACACTTGGAGTTGTTGTCCTGGGTCGGGCTCTCCCATCAAGATACTGACATTTTGAATGCCGTTCGGTATGGTTGTAATGCCTGTATAAGGCTTGCCAACGGTGGCTGCAAAACCAACGGCAGAGGCATCACTCGGGTTATTGCGCAGCACACTAGACAGTGTTGCAGGACCTGTGGTCAGTGGGCTGACGTAAGAAATGCTTGCATCAGATCCACTGGTGTTATTGGCTGCCTCAATCACCCTAAACTGAGCTGCTGCAGACACGCGCAGCGCATCTTTGAAGGCAACTCTGACAGTGCCAGCTGCGCCTATGTTTTTTTGTTCAATTGAAAATAAATCTGTTCCCTCGTTTCCGTAAGCATCAATACCGCCCTTGTGGATGGCATTGGTTTCTTTGACAAAATTTTGGGCTAACGTGTCAATTGAGCTGCGACTGCTGTTTAAGACCTGTTCTCTGAATGCTAACAAGCCAGATAACTTACCACCTTTGAGACCTGTAATTGGCTCTGGTATACCGTAGGGGTCAAGTACCAAGCTGACTTTCTCGGGTGAAGCCGAATTGAAAGTAGTACCCAATCGGAAAAAATTGACGCCACTGACGACCACGCTTTTTGTGATGCTTGGGCCCAAGCTGACAGTCACTTGACCATTTTCAGAAAATAAAGTGTTGATTTGAGCGTAGCTTGAAAGGTCTTTCAAAAGTGCATCGCGTTGATCAAGCAAATTAGCGGGTTGATCGCTGGCCGATTTGTTTTTAGTCAACTGCGTATTCACTACCGCCAATTGAGAAAATATGGTGTTCATTGAATTGACGTAGCTTTTGGTAGCCTCGTCGGTCTCGCTTTGAACCAAATCCAGTTGTGCTGAAAGCTCTCCAAACCGTGATGCTAAATTTTCTGAATCACGGACAAAGCTGCTACGCATCACAGTTGAGCCAGGATCTGATGATAAATTTCGCGCTGCGCTGAAAAATTGATCGATCGCGCTGGTCAGTCCCATGGAGGAGCTACCCATAATGTCAATCACGCGGTTGGAATAGTTCACCATGGGCTCTTGGCTAGCCAAGTCGCTATTGCTTTTGCGCAAATTGGCTTCCACAAAGGTGTCAAATTGGCGCTTAACAGATTCAACGGACACGCCAGTGCCCAAATAAACGGTACCTACGCGGGATACAGGGTTAGACTTTAAAACTACTTCTTGGCGTGAGTACCCCTCGGTTCCAACGTTTGCAATGTTGTTTGAAACAGTGCCAAGAGCGCGTTGGTAAGATAAAACCGCATTAGCGGCAACGCTGACTAAGTCGCTCATTTGTCACCCCCCAACAAAAATTTGGGGTTGGCGTTGATCATGTAGCCCGAAGCCGCTTTGGGCAGTGCAAATCCATTTTGTTTTGGATTCAATACTTTGTCTAAAGACATGCCCACCGCTTGGGGGTTTAGAGGGAAGGGCTTTGTGGCGTTCAAAGCGGCAGGATCTTGCCGCTGCTTCAAAACATCTGCCGTAGTGGCAATGTTGGCTTGTTGCTGTTCTAAGTTTTTAACCAGCATGTCGGCCAAGCCCATGCTGTTCTTTTTGGCCAGTTGCACCGAAACCTCTTTGTCAAACATGCCTTCAAAGGTTTCCATGGTGTTTGACTCAGACATTTCGCTCTTCACAATGGATTCGCGCATGGACTTCATCATCATTTGAAGAAAAAGTGCTTCAAATTGCTGTGCAGTTTCGCGCAGGGCGCCTTTGGCATCCTTGCGCGCCTGTCCCTTCAACTGACCAAGACCGTCGAAGTCTAGGTAGGAGTTGGTTGAGGGTGAGTTAACAGCGTCCATGGTGTGTGTTCAGAATTGCTTTTCATAAAGACCAGCAATACTTGTGCCAGACTTAGATCACAATCAGCTCGGCGCGCAAACTGCCAGAGGTTTTGAGGGCCTCAAGGATGGCAATCAAGGAAGAGGGCGATGCACCCACTTGATTCACGGCATCCACAATTTGTCGGAGGTCTACACCAGGCTGAAACAAAAACATGGGTTTGTTGGGCTCACTCACAGTCACTTCTGCGTTTTGAACCGCCGCGGTTTGACCTTGGCTGAATGGGCCCGGTTGAGATACTTCGTTGGTCGCAGCAATGGCAACTGAAATAGTGCCATGCGTGACAGCGGCTGCAGTAACCCGCACATTGCGGCTAATAACCACCGTGCCCGTTTTGGCATTGATGACCACCCGAGCAGGTGGCTCGCCAGGCATGACATCCATGTTTTCGATCATGCTCATGAAGGCAACGCGCTGTGTCAGGTCTTGCGGCGCTTGCAAAGTAATAGACACACCGTCTAGTGCGCGCGCCACATCGTTGCCAAAGCGGCCATTGATGGCGCTCACAATGGCATTGGTGGTGGTGAAATCGCTTTCGCGAACATTCAAGACAATGCGATCTGCTTTGTCAAATGGATTGTCAACCACGCGCTCTACCGTAGCACCTGAAGGAATGCG